>JARUKZ010000004.1 GCA_029688955.1 Chitinispirillales bacterium ANBcel5
CAACCTGTTTTTTCATCTCTAATTCACAATGCTAAGTAATTTGGACTCTGTTTTCGACTGTTCAGTCACGTATGAGTCAAATTAGAATCCATTCAGAATAGTAAATAAGTGTCTCAAAAAATCAATTCATACATGATAGAAGGAGGCCTCATAAGAACAGAGGAGGTTTTATCTTTGAAAAAAAACCTTATGGGTAACATGCGGATAATGTGCTGCCGTTTTGGATCGCCTGGAAGAAACTCAAGTCATATCACCTGTGTATCGTTTATAAATCGATCGCTGTGTTCCTGTCTTCTTTGAGACCCACCGGCGGGTACTTCGGTATAAGAAAATGTCATCGCCATGCAACTCATAGGCGCAGAGGTATAAATGCAAGGTCGGCTGGAAGAAAGAGCAGTAGTAACCAGGCGATTATTCCGGCAAGTAGTCCATACAAAATACACACTCCAAGATTTTCCTTAATGATTATGCCTTCCCTTCCAATAAGGCCAACGGTGGTAAGAGCTGCGACGACATTATGAATACAGATCATATTTCCCACAGCTGCTCCCACAGACTGTAACGAAAGCACCGAAACAAGATTCAACTGCGCCTCAACCGCCGTTGAGAATTGAAAGGGGCTAAACATGATATTTGAAACAGTAGCGCTGCCGGATATAAATGTTCCAAGTATTCCAACAAAGGGGGCGACCAGATACCATGCCGAGCCGGTGTACTGTGCCGCAGCCTGTGCTACTACAATGAGCATGGAATCTCTCTGGGTGGCGTCCCCTGAGTACATAAGAATGTACACCATTCCCAGAGTAAAGAAGAGCGCGATAGATGCTGGTATAATCATTTGAACGGTTTCTTTTACGGCACTAAGCGCTTCCCGGTAGGGAAGTTTATGGATAAGGGGAATGATAAGCGCGATAACTAAAAAGGGGAATATGCCAGGATTATACAGTGGCTCCACATTGCGGCTCACAGTAGTTCCAAAAATCTGCTCCCAGCCAATACTCCAGGCTCGTAGTACAGGGGTAAGCTGGAAAAAAGGTACCCGTGCCAACAGTAGTATAATTCCGATGAGTATATAAGGGGTCCAGGCCTTTACCGGGCCTATTCTGGGAGCCTGCGGTTCACCTCGCCCGGCTTTAAGATCCCCTTCCCAGCTTTGTTTCCAGTTTTCATGAGGAGGGAATTTCCATTGATCTTTGGGCATCAGGAAACCGTGTTTCACTGCAGGGATAAAGATCACCATTCCAATAAGTGACCCAAGGAGTGTTGGTAGCTCCGGACCCACAAAGTTTGCGATCAATACCTGCGGAATGGTAAATACAAGGCCTCCAAACAGTGCTATTGGCCACACTCTTAGGCCAGCTCTGAATGATCCCCCTATCACTTTGGTCATCAATGAAACGAGGGCCAGGGGCATAAAGGAACCAATAAGAAAGTGTAGTATGGCAGAAAAAGCCCCTACATTGAACAGAAATTGGGTAAAAGGGACTGCTTGTCCATTAATCAAAATGGGCCACTCTGCTACTTCCTCCAGAGCTGCAAGGCCGCCCCAAATTGGAACACCGACAGCTCCAAAGGTCACTGGTGTTGTGTCTGCCATAAGAGTGGCACCAGCAGCAATAAGAGGCGGAAACCCCAATCCAACCAAAAGCGGAGCGGCTACCGCGGCCGGGGTACCAAACCCTGCTGCCCCCTCGAGAAATGAACCCATAAGCCAGGCTATGATAATTAACTGAACTCTTCGGTCGTTTGAAATTTGGGCCATTGAGTGCGATATCCCACCTATGCCACCACTTTTTCGCATTATCTGGAGTATCAGAATAGCTCCAAATACAATAAACAGTATATCTATTGTATTTATCAGGCCACCAATGGTCGCCGCGATAAGCCACAGGGGAGGCATATCCCAGAAAAAAAAGGCAATTATTGCAGCTGCAACCCACCCCAGTGGCATTGCCCGTGCAGAAGGCCACATAAAGACGATCATCAGTATACCAACCAAAAATATCGGAAAAATGGCAAGAAATGGCAGCATGTGTAATATCCCTCTTTAAAGATCAAATGATTACCTTTTCACCTACAATAATCGTTCCACCTTCAGGTTAAACAACTATGGCCTGTCCGTTGCTCTTAACATTTATAAAACTTACAGTCCCAGGGGAGTATAAAGGAATTGGAGAGGGATATGCACATAAAGATGGTATTTATTCTAATCGTTTGTTTGTTTGCTTCTGTGTATTCATCGCAGACAGATAGCCAAAATGAAGACAGATCAAAGATAATTCAGGAAAATAATGATGAAGAAGAGGAAGAGGAACCACAGCGGGTGTTTAATACTGTGGGTGTGGGGCCAGCAGGACTGGGAAGTCTTGATAGCGACAATCTTGCTGTAAGTGCTTATTATGGAAGTATGTTGATAATCAACCCTTATGTTAATGGTAGGTTTTTGCTGGAGCTTACAACCGACGTTACCGATGCGGTTTTTAGTAACTTTGAACTTGGAGTCGATATCTTTTTAGCAGATGCGTTTCTGGCTCCCTATTTTGGAATCGGACTGGGTGGGGGATTTGCAAGAGGAGCAGAAGAAAATGTGTTTGGGTTAACTGTAAGTACACAAGCCGGCCTTATCATTTTTAGAAATGCTTCTTTGCAGTTTGATCTGCACGGTAAACTTCACCTTATGCTCAACGAAATCGACCCGGGTTTTCCACACGTCTACAGTCTGAGGCTGGGGGTTTTATTTTAAAAATAAAACTAAAGTTAAGAATAAATCTGCCGAAATGAATAAAGGAGATATACCGGTCTGCCCAGAGCAGATCGGTTAAAAAAAAAGACGAAAGCAAAATAGCTTCCGTCTTTAGGAGTAGGAGAAACGGCAATTTCTCATACTTGTGTATCGGCCAGGATGGAAAAATACTTTAGCAGGGATTGCAAATATGTTGAACAAACATGCCAATGAGGCCTTTAAATATGCTGTGGTGGAAACGGAGAAGGGAAATTTCGATACTACTGCATCGGCTGAAAAGGATAGTGTCGATACCTACTCTGACCGTACTGAGCAGCTAAGACTAATTAAACACAAAATCAGCAGAGGTTTTTATAATTCGGAAAAGGTCCTTAATGATCTAAGTCACTCTTTTGCCAAGGCAGTGGACACTTCTCTTTAATTCACCTCCCCAACGCACTTCTATCCTACCTTCCAATTATCTGATTTAAAACATTGACCTTACCTTAGAAAAAGCTATACAATTAAAAATTAATTCTGGGAAAATGTTCTTTTTTTGAAAGGTTTTGGCAAAAATGAAAAAACCGAGTAATGCTTTTGGCCTGTCACTCTGTTTTATAAGTATTCTTTTATCATGCTCTTTGTTTGAGGCACGATTTCTACAGGTACAGGTAGTGATAGGAGATGTTACATTAATTCGCTCCGGAACTGAAAACGAACCCTTTTCATCTCAGTGGCTTAAAGAAAACGATACGTTGATGCTCAAGCAGGAAGCAAAAATAAAAATAGAGAGCACCGAAGGAAGTGTTTTGTATCTCAACGGACCTGCAATAGTAGCCATAGGAGAACATGAGACCGGAAAGTTGAACCTTCATTTGTCTGAAGGTGAACTGTATGCCACATCACCTGATTCAGCAGAGGCTATTTATTGTAAGACAGACGACTTGGCACTCAGAGCTGAAGAAGCTGACTTCTCCCTTTTCACCGAAACGGAGACAAAAAAAAGTAGTCTTACGGTTCTCTCCGGAACACTATCCATTGAGAGCAGGCAGAGGGGTAGTTTAGGGGCCTGTAGCACCGTTGTTTTTTATATGGGTACAGACCTGTCTTCCCAAAGTATAACTTCAGATGAAATCGAACACCTTAAAAGGTGGGTGGGAGAGAAAACGGTTAGTTCCTCCCTCAAAGAGTGCTTCTTTGCTACCACAGAAGAGCATAATCAGCCCCCGCAGTGGGTGACTAAGCCGGTGAAAAGCATAACTCAGGGTGAGCAATTGAGGGACACTTTGCTTGCTAAAAGCATAAGTGGAGAAGAGGTGACCTATAGCATTTTGGAGGGTCCCCAGGGAATGAAAATAGGTCCTGAAAACGGAGTTTTGACATTTAAACCACAAGAACCGGGAGCATTTTCGGTAAAGTTAGCAGCGGAGGAAGAAAACGGGCTTTCCAATCACATTGAGTATACTCTCAGGGTAAAAGAGAGCGAAGAAGATGCGACAGCAACGGGGGTGAATCTGAGCATGCCTTCCGTTGCTCAACGTAACGATCGTGTTAAAATTAGCGCTTCACCAGTGCCGGAAGGTTTAGATGTAAGTAATTACCAGTTTCGGTTCGATACCAACGGGGATGGAGCTTTTGATATGCCTCATGGGGGGGACTTTGGCTCTGAATCCAGTTTTGAAAAGACCTTTGAGAATGAGGGAGAAGTAAGAATAACCGTTGAGATGGCAGGGGATGAAGGGCTAACCTATACTGCACACAACTCAATTATGATAAACAAGCCCCCTGTTGCCAGCCTAAAGATTACTCCGAAAACGGGAAGGGTGGGAACTGAATTCACTTTTGATGCAGGAAATAGCAGCCGCACCGGTGAGCAGTTGGTCGCCCGGTGGGATTTAAATGGTGATGGTTCATGGGATTACCCTGTTGAGGGCGATTTCTCAGACCGTTTAGAGGTAACTCGTACTTTTAAAACCCCGGGTCTCCATAGGGTAACAGTTGAAGTACGTGATAGGAATGGTATTACAGATAGTGCTACTGCTGCGATTTCTATAGACCCGCCTCTCAGTATTAAGGAAATTGAAGGGCCTGATAGTGCCTATGCGGGGCAGAATATCCAATTCAGATGTGTTGTTTCGCAGGCGGGAAACGATATCGAAAACTATAAGTGGATCTTTAGTAGCGATACTGTAAATATAGAGAAAGCAACTGAGAATCCCGAACTTGAACTGTTATTGCCCTATGCAGGAGAGTACAGTGTGGAATGCTTTGTGCTAAGCTATACTGGTGAGCAGGTCTCACAACAAACTCAGATCCAAATCGTAAATACTCCTGCAGAGATTAGCGCAGGAGGTCCCTATAACGGGCGCGTGCATCACCCTGTTACATTCAAGGGAGATGTTCAAACTACGTTTGGAGAAATCGTCTCTGTATATTGGGATTTTGACGGAAATGGGGAAAATGATTTTTCCGGTACAGATGGAACCGTGGCAGAGCATATTTTTAGTAGCAGCGGTGATTATAAAGCTGTGTTTAGTGCAGAGTTAAGCGACGGTTCATTGCTCAGTGACACTGCTCTGGTCAGTATCGCTCACAGACCACCACAAGCTGATGCCGGGGAGGATGTTACTTCAAGGTCAGGGCGCAGAGTAAGACTAAGGGGCAACGCCACAAAAACCGATGCTCCGATCGAAAAATATGAGTGGGATTTTGATGGTAATGGCGATTTTGACTGGTATTCAAAGGAGAGTGGAGAGGTTGTTCATCGGTTTCAGGAGTATTCCCGGGCAGTGTTTAAAGTTACCGATATATACGGTGCAGTTGCACTCGACACAGTACTAATAGTAATTTGTCCAGATGATATGGAGCTTGTTGAAGAGGGGAAATACTGCATAGACCGATACGAGTGGCCCAATACCAGAGGTACTCTTCCCGAGGTTGGAATGACTTACAAGCAGGCAAGTGATGCTTGTGAAGAGATAGGAAAGAGGCTTTGTACTCCTGTAGAATGGGAAACAGCCTGCAACAGTGCAAATCAGAGACAGGCCTATCCCTATGGAAGAAGGTATGATGTAGACCGCTGCAACACTCTGGGCAATCCGCGTTCAGAAAATGAACTTGCCCCCTCTGGCTATTTTCGTGATTGTGTGGGAAGGGCCGGTGTGTTTGATATGAGTGGAAATGCAGCAGAGTGGACGGCTTCAGAAGATAACTATGAGGCTGCGGTATATGGGGGATTCTATCAGAGTGGCCAAAGAGATAGTCGCTGTGATTCAAAACTGAAACTGAAAAAAGATCAATCGTACTTCTACACTGGATTTAGATGTTGCAAGTAATAGTAAGAAAAATAGTTCAATTTTATGAGAGTGGAAACAGGTGGTGGTTAGCGTTACTGAGTGGGTTAATGTATCCCCTTGCATTACCGCCCTTTAACAGTGAACTGCATCCTGCATTCACGTTCTTTCCTCTTATTTCAGTTGTAGCACTTATTCCGCTCTTTTTTCTGGTTACCAGAACGCCCTTAAAAAGAGCCCTGTTTCACACCTTTCTATTCTCCTTTTCACTTTGCCTGGGCCAGTTTTATTGGATAGGGTTTGTGACCGCAGACGGCCTTTGGATTCTAATTTTTGTGGGAATGTTTTTGGTATCGGCTGCAGTAGCTCTCTTTTACTTGTGTGCTGCATTGATGTTTCGGTTTTTCTACTTTAATGTACCACGCTTTTCCTTGTTGGCGTTTCCTGCCGCGTGGATTCTAATTGATTATTTTCGCACACTTACCGATATCTCTTTTCCCTGGGCTTTCCTTGGATACTCCTTAACAGGTTTTCTTCCCCTGGCGCAGTTAGCTTCGATTACCGGAGTCTGGGGGCTTACCTATCTTATTGTTATCGGTAACATGCTGATTTATGAGCTGCTGAAATCTTACTACACCAGGGGCTCATTAAACAGGGGAAATAAACTACACTTCTCCGCTTGGGCTGTAATCGTTTTAGTGGCCAGCATTTGGGGCTGGGGCAGAATGGGCTCCGAATTAGACGGTGAAGGGGAAGTAAAGGTAGCGTTGCTTCAAAGCTATATGGACCAGTTTAACTGGACTGGTAACTCTATTGACACAGCTTTTACCGTTACTGAGGAAATGATTTCAGAAACTATGGCTGAAAGTAAGCCAGATTTGATGATTTTGCCCGAAAGCGCTTTGCTTTGTTACCTTGAAAGGCAATTGGAGCGGCGCAGACGAGTGCAAAAGTGGGTTTCGCAATCCGGTGTACCACTTGTAGTAGGGGCGCTTCACTGGGATGAGGCCCAGGAGGGTGAGAGCGCGGGAAGACGTTTTAATGTGTATAATTCGGTTTTTCTGGTTGAACCGGATGAAGCAGAGCTAATACCCTATCATAAGATCAAACTGGTGCCTTTTAGCGAAGCTATGCCATTTGAGGCGAATTTCCCTATTCTTTCCAGAGTTAATCTGGGGGGGGCTGGTTTCAAAAGAGGGAAGGAGGAAACCATATTCCACATTGATGACAGGATAAATGGAGCTCCTTTTATTTGCTATGAAATTATTTATCCCGGCTTTGTACGAAACAGACTTGATGAAACGACTAATATGCTCATTAATGTCACCAATGACGGGTGGTTTGGACGTTCTTCCGGACCCTTTCAGCACGCTTCAATGGCACAGATGCGTTCAATTGAAAATGGTATATCTTTAGCCAGATCTGCTAACTCCGGCATCAGTATGAATGTCGATCCACACGGGCGTATCCTTCAGAAAAGCCCATTGTATGAAAGAGTTATTCTAACGGGCAATCTGCCTCTAAAGCGACTACCTACACTCTATTCCCGCTTTGGAGATTGGGTTGTGGTCTTTTCTTTTCTGTTAGTTGTATCGGGTGTTCTTGGCATTTTTTATACCAAAGTTAGAAGTAAAAATAGCAGTGAAGATTGTAGAGACCTCAAAAAACCTCATAACCGAAAAAAAACCAGCGAAAATCGAGTTGTCAGATAGCGTACGCTTCAAAACCGTAACATGGCTATTATGGCCTGAACAGGTCCAATCTCACTCTCTAAACTAGTAAAAATGGTGTTTTTCTGCCGTAGGGCTCCTATTCACATTATAAAAAGAAGAAACTATTATTTATATTATTCCATTATTCTGAGAGTGATAGAGTTAGAGATTTGATAAAAAATGTCCTACAAAAATTGGAGGAGTCCGTTCGATGTTAGATATCCAGCGCATAAGAGAGAACCCTGAACAGATAGCGCAGGCTGCAGTAAGAAAGAAAGACCCTGTAGATATACCTGCAATTATTGAGCTCGATAACAGGCGCCGGGAAGTTATTGGGGAAGTAGAACGTCTTAAAAGCTTACGAAACACTCGTTCACAGGAGATATCAGCACTGAAGAAGCAGAAAAAAGACGCATCTTCATTGATTGCAGAGATGAAGGAAGTCTCTGAAACGATAAAGAAAATGGATGAATCGCTTTCAGAAATTAACGACGAGCTTCATCAGTTGCTTATCCGTGTTCCCAATGTGCCTCAGGATTCCGTTCCGAAGGGGAAAAGCGAGGAGGACAATGTTGTTGTGTCTGAGTGGGGAGAGAGTGGTGAGTATGATTTTAAGCTCAAAGATCACCTGGAACTTGGCACATCACTCGACATTATTGATTTCACCAGGGGGGCTAAAGTTACGGGGGCAGGATTTCCGGTTCTTAAAGGTGCGGGGGCGATGCTTGAGCGTGCTCTGTTAAACTTTTTCCTCGATACACATGCAGCAGAAAATGGATATCATGAGATTTTTCCGCCTTTTTTGGCAAATAGGGAGAGCCATTTTGGTGTTGGGCAGCTTCCAAAAAACGAAGAGCAGATGTACTATATTGGAGCAGATGACCTTTTCTGTATTCCCACCGCAGAAGTTCCGGTAACAAATCTTCACAGAGCTGAAATACTTAGTCCTTCTCAGCTTCCCATTAAATACTGTGCCTACAGCGCATGTTTCAGACGGGAGGCGGGTTCTTACGGTAAGGACACGAAAGGGTATCTCCGTGTTCATCAGTTTAATAAAGTTGAGTTGGTAAAGATTGTTGAACCGCAAAAATCTGCCGTTGAGCATGAGGCGCTTCGCAAAGATGCAGAAATGATACTTCAGAAACTTGGCTTAAAATACAGAGTCCTTGAGCTTTGTGATGCTGATCTGTCTTTTGCCGGCGCTAAGTGTTATGATCTGGAGGTGTGGGCTCCTGCAGAAGGAAAATTCCTGGAAGTGTCTTCATGTAGCAATTTTGAAGATTTTCAGGCCAGAAGAATGAATATTCGCTACAGACCTGAAGGTGAAAAGCGACCAGCATTTGTACATACTATAAATGGTAGTGGGCTTGCGACTGCAAGAATAATTGTGGCATTGCTTGAGACATATCAAACCAAAGAAGGTTCTGTTCGTATCCCACCCGTACTCCAGCCTTATATGCGTGGGTTGACTGAAATTACCTCCTGAATAAATTTCGGGTGAAAATGGAGACTCTATGTCTACATCAAGAAAAAAAATTTTATGGGTAGATGATGAGATTGAGTTTTTCAGAGCTCATATTAGCTATCTTGAAACTCGTGGGTACTATGTTATTCCGGCATTCAATGGAGACGATGCGATTGAAAAAATCAAAAATGATCCAGATTTTTTTGACATCGTTTTTATTGATAAATTGATGCCTGGTAAAGACGGACTTGCTACTCATTCAGAAATAAAAAAAATCTCATTCACCACACCTGTAGTATTGCTAATAAACAGGGCTACTGATAAAAAAGAAATAGCAAGGTCCTTAGAGACCAAAATTAGTGCTTTTGTTACAAAACCTGTCGGTTGTTCTCGGTTGTTATCAGTATTAAAAAACCTTTTCGACAAAAAAGAAACTGATACCAGGCATATTGTGGAAACGTTCTTAAGGGATTACACTCAAATTAAGAATTTGCTCTCGGCATCATCATTGGATTATGCGGGATATATTAAGCTGTACCAGTCTCTTAACAGGTGGAGTATTAAACTGGATAAGGTGGACAATGAGGAGCTGCGACAAATGCATGCAGGGCAGGTATCTGACTGTAATATGCATTTTAGTAACTTTGTATCAGAGCAGTATGTTCGTTGGGTCAGTGGGTGTTCCAAAAAACCACTCTTGTCAAATGATGTAATGAAGAAAGTTGTTGTTCCAAAGCTTATAAAAAAGCAACAGGTAATACTGATTGTTTTAAGTGGTATGAGAATGGATCAGTTTGTTTTGATGGAATCTTGGTTAAAGAAGGCCTTGTCCTATAAAAAAAGATACTTTTTCTCAGTTTTACCTTCTTCTTTTCAGTATTCACATCGTTCGCTTTTAAGCGGCCTGTTACCTGCTGAGCACTCTGCAGCCTGCATGGGTTCATCTGTTATGGATTCCCTTAAGCTGGGGTTAAAAAAACACTGCGATTGCGAACCGGCCGCAAAACATATTGATGCTTCCGGGAAGAATAATTACAGCAGTTTGATTTCGCAAGTGAATAGAGATACCCGGTCTTTTATTGTGATTACTTCTGATATTATGGAGCATCTTAAATCAAATAAAGGGACCTCAAAAACTTTTGAAGATGATTCTACACTTAGAGAACAAACCTGTGAATGGGTAGCACAGTCATCTATCGTTGATTTTATTAAAGGTATATCCAATGAAAGCAGAGAAGTAATACTAACCTCCGATCATGGACATGTTTATAGTACCAGGTGTACTGAAATCTATGGTACAGATGAACTACCGGAAAACAGGAGGTATTTTACCGGAGAACGGATAAGCTCAGATGAAAGGAATGCTTTGTATATTTCTGAACCTGAGCAGTATGCTCTTCCAAACACTTCACCTCAATGTAAATGGCTTATTGCCCGTGAAAACTTTTGTTTCACTAAACCTGGTAAGTTTGAGATGTCACTTCAGCAAAGCAGGTTCAGTTTTCAGCAAGGGGGTATTTCGATGGAGGAGATGATTATGCCATTATATATATGCAGCCCCAAATAGGGTGTGTAGTGAGACGTCAGTAGTACACCGTGATAAAAAGATTAAAAAGGTATAGGTAATGATCCTGCTTACAAAATCAATTATTGAAACACGAGCTATAGGTGAAAAGTTAGCGTTATATGCAACACCGGGAGATGTATTTTCTCTTGAAGGGGATCTTGGTTGTGGTAAGACTGAATTGGTCAGAGGTTTTGTACATGCTCTTTCACCCGACGCATATGTTCGCAGTCCTACCTTTTCTATAGTAAATACGTATGAAACTTCTAAGCTGCCGGTTTACCATTTTGATTTTTACAGGTTAGCAGATCCTTTTGAGCTTGATACCATAGGTTTTATGGAGTATGTTGATTCTGAAGGGGTGTGTTTGATAGAGTGGGGGAATATGTTTAAGGATTCACTTCCCTGTGAAGCAAAAACCATTCGTATCGAGGAATCCGGGGAGAATGAGCGTATATTAAAGAGTGATTTTGATTTTAACCTGGAGAACGTATCGTGAGTAGTGCTATATGTCAGGTGTACTATTTAACCGGAACAGGAAACAGCGTTCAAATTACCAAAAGACTTGAAGCTGAGCTTGGAGCTGAGATTAGGGGAATGGCTTCGTTTCAGTCAGAACAGAAAATCAGGGTTGAGTGCGATATGCTGGGGTTAGTAGTGCCGGTTTATTTCCTCGACATACCACATTTTGTAAAAGAGTTTGTTTCTAAGCTTGAGATTCATCCTGATACATTCGTTTTTTCAATAGTACACTGTGGGGCTCTTCCTGGCTTTTCACTCTCTACTCTACACAAAATGATAGAAAAAAATGGGGCAAAACTAAACTCTGCACATATTGTTTACATGCCTGATAACAGTATCGTTTTTTATACCAAAAAAGAAAAAATACACAAAATGCTTCAGGACTTCGATCACCGACTCAATGAAGTAATTGCTTCTCTGAGGGTGAAAAAGGAAAAGTCTGTAAAACGTGATACACCAACTTTCTTTTTACCTGAGATTACTAAATCAATATTCCATCTTTTTGGTGTAAACAAAAAAAGGGTACTAGCTCAGCAATGTATCAACTGTGGGTTATGTAAACGGCTATGCCCGGTAGAGTGTATCAGTTACACTGATGGGGAACCTGTGTGGAAAAAAGGATGTGTATACTGTTTTGCCTGTATTCATTGGTGTCCAAATCGTGCTATCAGATTTGGATCTTTGAAAATAACAGACAAGAGTGGTTACACAAATCCAAATTGCAGTGCAGAGGAGATTGAAGCTCAGAAGTTTGTTAGCTAAAATTAATATCCCTCAGCCTTTTCAGAGTTATTCGTCTTCCTTAAACAACTTCCCTTTATTATCAAGCAGCCATTTAGCATAATCCCGGTACACAGTATTTAAAAGTGTTTGGGTACTGTCTTTTGCTGGATCAATGTTTATGGCTTGTGAGAGCAGTTCTGAAAACCGGGATTTATCGTTGTTCTGCAGTGCAAATGATTTTGCACCAGTTACAAAGGTAGACGCCCTGTTGTTTGAAGAGTATTGAAGGGCTTTCTGGAAGTGATAGTTTGCTTTTTCTTTATCACCGCCAAGGGATGAAGGTGCGGATGCAAGGTAGATACTCAGCGCTTCATGAGCCGAACCGTTACCAAAATTACTTTTGAGCTCAACTGTTTTCTGTAGCATCGACAGAGGGCGTCTGGCTGTAAGACCCAGGGCAAAATCTCTTCTGTCTGCATTAACCGCTCCAAGCCACGCTGCGGATGCCCAATAAAGATAGGAGGTGTCGGCAAGAGAAACTCTGCTCAGCGCTGAATCGACTGACCCGCTTCGTATTTCAGCTTTTATTCCGGGATGAATCAGATCGAGCCCGTTTAAGATATAATCTCTGCCTCTGAGAAAGTGGCTTTTGGCTCGCTGGCGCAGCGCGTTAGCCTGTATGGGGTCGCTACTCATAGTGTCCGCCTGCATCATTAAGAAAACCTGTGCATTAAGAATAAACAATTTGCCGGTTGATAAGTGTAGCTGCGGGTTTTTGTTGTCCTGATTTAACAATATTTCATGAAACTTGATGGTGAATGGCAGGGCATCTCTAACCAATTGAGGATCATCATCACCAGTGAATACCGTTGATTCCTTTGCGAGATTATCGCTGATATTTCTAAGCATCATCTGGCGTGGGGAACAACCAAACATAAAAGCAATAAGCATAACAGAGATAAAAAAGATTATTTTCATGGCTCAAATCGTAATAAAAGGGTTAAAATTGCTGTTTTTAAGTAAAAAAATCTAAAGATCACTATAAAAATTACTTCAAGCCGTTTGAAAAAAACATATTTTATCGCCTTAGGATAAAAAGCGAATCTTTAATTTCACTTTTTGGGGAGGCATGCAGAATGGATCTTGATAAAGTTATAAGAAAAGTACCCGATTTTCCCAAACCAGGGATCCTTTTTTATGATGTTACAAGCATTTTTCTTGAACCTACAGCATTTAAGTATGTAGTAGACACTATGCTTGAGAGTTATAAGGATAAGCAGGTTGATGGTGTTATATCGATTGAGAGTCGGGGATTTCTTCTGGGGTCTTGTTTTGCATATACCAATAAAGTTCCTCTTGTGCTTGCACGCAAAAAAGGCAAACTGCCAGGGAAAACAATTTCACAAAGTTATCTTCTTGAATATGGCTCCGCAACTTTGGAGATACATGAAGCAGACCTTATACCTGGGAAAAATTGGTTAATAATCGATGATTTAATTGCCACTGGCGGAACGCTTGAAGCAGTGAGCTCGATGATAGAAACGGTTGGAGCGAATGTGGCGGGAATTTTCTCGATTATTGGGCTGCCGTTTCTTAACTACAAGGAAAAAATCGGAAAGTATCGCCCCAAAACACTTATTGAATATAACTCTGAGGAGTGCTAAGTTCTGATTTGCTGATACTTTCGTTGTGGTATCATTTGCTCTTAACATTAAAATTAAAGATTTCTATGGATGCAAATTTATGGATAAGTTAATAAAAGAGATACTCTCTTCTTCTAATGCCGGTGTTGATGTAAAGGTTAGCGGCTGGGTCAGAACCCGACGAGAATCTAAAGAGTTTTCATTTTTGGAGATCAATGATGGTTCCACACTTTCGGGACTTCAGGTTATTGCTCCAACTACACTACCTAACTATACTGACGATGTTGCACGCATAACTACAGGAAGTAGTGTTACTGTTGAAGGTAAATTGGTTGAGTCACCCGGTAAGGGGCAACGCTACGAAGTTCAGGCTACAAAGATTAGTATTCATGGATTAGCGCCAAAGGATTATCCGTTGCAGAAGAAACGGCACTCCTTTGAGTTTCTAAGGGAGATTGCTCACCTTAGACCACGCACCAATTCCATTGGTGCTGTAGCGCGGGTAAGAAGTAGCCTCTCCAATGCTGTGCACTCCTTTTTCACACAAAATGGCTTTGTGTATGTACACACTCCCATTATCACCACCAGTGATTGTGAAGGTGCCGGTTCGATGTTCAGGGTATCGACTCTGGACCCAGATAACCCTCCCCGTAAAGAAGACGGCGCAGTAGATTACACCAAAGATTTTTTCGGCAGGCAAGCATCTCTTACGGTGAGTGGACAACTTGAAGGTGAAGCGTATGCTCTTGCATTGAGCAGAATCTATACTTTCGGACCTACCTTTAGAGCAGAAAATTCAAACACTGCCAGGCACCTGGCTGAGTTTTGGATGATAGAGCCAGAGATGGCGTTTTGCAGATTAATGCAAAATATGGATGTGGCAGAGGAGTTTGTGAGGTATCTTGCACAATATGCACTGGAGCACAATGGTGAAGATCTTCAGTTCTTTAATGATCGCATTGATAAGAGTGTGATTGCAACACTTGAAAATATCAAAGCACAGCCTTTTGAGAGGCTTAGCTACAGCGAAGCTGTTAAGATTCTTAAGTCTAATGACTCGAAGTTTCAATATCCGGTTTCTTGGGGTGCCGATTTACAGTCAGAACATGAACGTTTCCTTACTGAAGAGGTGTTTTCCAAACCTGTAATTGTATACGACTATCCAAAAGAGATAAAAGCTTTCTACATGCGCCTTAATGATGATAATGAAACCGTTGGCGCTATGGACCTTCTGGTTCCCCGAATCGGTGAATTAATTGGGGGAAGTGAGAGAGAGGAAAGGCATGAGGTACTTTCAAGCAGAATGCGTCAATCGGGTCTTAATGAAGAAGAGTATCGCTGGTATCTTGATTTAAGAAGATTCGGTAGTACCCCTCATGCAGGTTTTGGGCTCGGTTTTGAACGTTTGTTACTACTTGTAACAGGTATGCAGAACATAAGAGAAGTGATTCCATTTCCGCGGTTCCCGGGAAATGCTCAGTTTTAACACTCTTTATAATTTATGTAGCCTTTGAATCGTTTGTGAAACCACCCGAACCAGTGCTCCGGATATTTTCGTATCAGCTCCGAGAGCACATCATTGTGTTGGGTTTGTAACATAGTAATCGCCTCATCATTACTTAGTCCGGTTAGATCTGGTGGTTGTATCTCCTGTATGTGGATGTCATAGCTATAATTCTTGGTCATTATGCCATGAACAACAACCACTGGCGTCCCGGTCTTTTTTATCAGGCCGGCAACCGTGCGTACAGTATTGGCTGTTTTACCCAAAAAAGGTGCTGGAGTTCCCATTTTTTTGCTAACGTGCTGATCAATGAGAATCGCTACACATTGGTTCTTTATTAGAGCCTCATACATTTTTCGTAAGGCATTGCGAGTATAGATTGTATTGGTATTAGCACCACATCTCTTTTTGTGTAGCCAGTTTTCAACGATTGGATTTTTCATTGGCTTTGCTACGACGTTTACATTGCCAACTTTGGATCCAAATATATCAGCAAGAATTTCCCAGTTACCTAGATGAGCGAGCAATACAATCACACCATTTCCCCTCCTTAACTTTTCATTAATAAGGTCAAAATTTTGAACGTTATAAGGCGGAGTTTTAGCACCCCCACGCAGAAAATCTGTGATATACAAACCCATGTTTCTGTAAAGAGAATAGGTGAATTTTTTTATTTCACTCTCGGGAATGATTCCTGTATGCTGTAGATTCTTTTTAACAGTTTTACGGTAAGCTCCGGAAAAATATAAAAATGTGCCCAAAAGCAAACCAATTGTAAGGGCAACTCTTCTTGGAAGAGCTTTAAAGGCCGATTGAACAATACGTAGAAAAATGTATTCAAGGTTGTATGTAAGGTGCTTACGATTCAACATTAACTCGATTCTGTCTGACGGGTCGTTTGTTTATTGCTAATCATACTTGTAATTCTCTCACGAACCTCAAGAGCTATTTCAGCCTTGTTTTTATTTTTTAGTTCGGATGGGGATATCGGGTCTCCAATAGCTAAAGTTACTTTGCCGGGAACAATACGGCATGAACTCTTTGGTAATCTTTTGGCAGCGTCAATAATCGCCACAGGAACAAGTTTAACATTCGCTTGAAGAGCCAGTGAAAAACTTGCTTTTTTAAATTCCCCAACACTTCCATATTTGCTTCGGGTTCCTTCAGGGAATAGGATAAGTGAAACCTTTTCTTTGTGCAAACGATTGATGGCTCGTTTAATAGAGTTGTGCGCTTTGCGCGCGTTGGTTCTGTCAATCCAGATATGTCCAACAGCCGCGAGTCCCCACCCAAAAATTGGGATCATGAAGAGCTCTTTTTTAGCGATAAAACTTACGTTGTGGTACAGTTGGTAAAGAACGGGTATATCAAGAGCGCTTTGGTGATTTGAGACAAATACATAATGCTCATCAGAAGAAAGTTTCTCTTTACCAATAATGTGTACTTTGACTCCAGCGATTTTTAAGAGCTGAACATTCCATAAACGGGCAAGCTTCCTGGCTATATTTTTGTTGAAAACGCTTAAAAAAATACAAGCTAAACCATAAAGGATAGTAAAAACAAAACACCAGGTAACAAAAAGGAAGGTATGTAAAAGGTTACTTTTTCCTTCTATGCTGCAGTCTTTGAAATCCATACATTTTCCTTTCCTAATTTCTTTTTAAGCTCATTTAAAAGATTCTCACTTGGTGCGACTTTGATTTTCCCGGCTTTTATGTGATATTCATTTTGTGATGCTGCCAAAAGATGCACTATCAATGAACATTCACCACTGGTTTGATTACAGACATTACAGATATCTTCAATCTTTTCTTTTTCCAGTGAATCGGTTGAGAGTTTAATGTGAACACTTCTTGTAAGTTTTTCACGGGCTTCGTCGAGGGCGATACAATTTTCAACTCTTAATTTTGGTTTGTCATCGCTGTTTTTGTGACTGATTTGTCCGTGTACAAGTACCATTGCGTCTGTTCCAAGTAGAGTATGAAACTTCTCGTAAGCATCTCCAAAAACCAGTAATTCAATGGAACCGTCGAGGTTTTCGAGTTGAAGAAACGCCATCTGTTTACCATTTTTTTGGGTGTAAGGCTTAAAGGAAGTTATCATACCGCCTACAGTAGCATTTTTGCCATCCTTTATGTCCGCCAACTTTTCGGGCTCAAGAGAGATTGTAGAAAAACCTTTAATTTCATCAAAATAACGGTCCAGAGGATGACCACTGACATAGAAACCAAGGATTTCCTTTTCTTTCTGAAGTAAGATATTGTAAGGCCAATCATTGATTTCAGGAAGAGATGGTTCCGGTATAATGGTTTCTGCTGAATTTTGGTTATCGAACATGTCTTCAAAAAGATTCGCTTGTCCGGAGATTTTATCCTTTTGAAAACTGGCTCCAAAATCTATAGCCTTGTCAATCGCTTCTGAAAGTTGGGCCCTCGTTCCTTCAAGGCAATCCATTGCCCCCGCACAAATAAGTGATTCCAGACTTTTTTTGTTGATACTTCTCAGATCAACTGTCTTACAGAGGTCAAAAATTGAGTGAAAAGGAGCTCGGTCTTTCCTTGCGGTGATTATCGCTTCTGAAGATTTCCCCACGTTTTTAACTGCTCCCATACCAAGTCGGATATTACTGTTATCTATGCTACACTCATCTTCACTTCTGTTTATGTCCGGTGGGAGTATTTTAATGCCCATGCGGTTAGCTTCATTTCTCATAGTCAAAAAACCATCAGGAGAACCGAGCCATGAGGTAAGGTTAGCGGTCATATATTCAAGCGGATAATGGGCTTTTAGGTATGCTGCCTGATAAGAAACATGGGCATAAACGGTGGCATGAGCTTTATTGAAACCATATTCGGCAAACTTAGCCATTAAATCGAATACGCTTTTAGCGGTTTTGGGGTCAATGCCTTTGTTTTTTGCTCCATCAATAAACTTCTTTCCCATCTCTTCCATAGCTGCAGCATTTTTCTTTCCCATAGCCTTACGAAGTATATCCGCTTGCCCTAGCGAAAAACCACCCATGTTCTGGGCGATACGCATCACCTGCTCCTGATAGATAATGACTCCATAAGTCACATCAAGAATCTCTTCGAGCATTGGGTGCAGATAGTTTATGGTTTCTTTACCATGTTTACGGGCAATGAAAGTATCGATGTTGTCCATTGGTCCCGGGCGATAAAGAGCAGCCATAGCGATTAGATCTTCAATACAGGTAGGTTTAAGCTTACGGAGATATTCCTGCATACCCGATGATTCAAACTGAAAAACTCCCGTGGTTTCCCCTCTTCCAAAAAGCTCATAGGTCTTCTGGTCACCGTCTGATAAGTTCCACAGATCAATGTCCCTATCGTGGTATTTTTTTATAAGACGCAATGATTCCTGAAGTACCGTAAGTGTCCGAAGTCCCAGAAAATCCATCTTTATGAGACCGACCTTTTCGACATAGTTCATGTCGAACTGTGTCATTACAACCCCGGAACCCGGCTGTTTAAATAGGGGAGACCACTTAACAACGTCTCCGGGAGCGATGATTACACCGCCCGCGTGCATACCAGCCTGTCTGGCTAATCCCTCAAGAACAGAGGCATGCTTGAAAAGTTCACCGTATTGTGAATTGCTTTCAATTGCTTTAGCTAAATCAGGGTTTGCTCCTAGGGATTTTTCCAGATTTTTTTCGTTAACCAGGGATGATAAACGGTTAGCTTCAGCTACGGGAATGCCCATTGCCCTGGCAACATCCTTAACTACCATTTTCGCTTTCATGCGACCGAAGTTAATAATCTGGCACACTGCATCTCTACCATATTTATCGATCACATAGTCAATAACCTTATAACGGTCTCTATCGGCAAAGTCGATATCAGCATCAGGCATGGACACACGTTCTGGATTGAGAAATCGCTCAAATATAAGGTCAAATTTTATGGGGTCAACGCTTGTAATACCGGTTACATATGCTACCAGACTTCCGGCAGCGGAACCCCGGCATCCTACCATAACTCCCTGTTTTTGTGCAGCCAAAACAAAATCACGAACAATGAGAAAGTAACCTGGAAATCCCATGGAGCGTATTATTTCAAGTTCATACTCCAGCCGCTCTTCAATTTCGGGTGTAATGTTTTCATATTTCTCTTTTAGCCCCTGCCTTGAAAGTGCAGCGAGATATTCATCGCCTTTTTCAAACCCTTTAGGTAGATCGGGGACCGGAAGCTGTGGTTTTTCCTTTATCGAGACATCGCAGCGCTGAGCAATTTCCAAAGTATTTGACATAGCCTCAGGGATATCAGGGAAAAGCTGGGCCATTTCCTGAGGCGATTTAAAATAAATTTGATCTGAAGAGAAACGATATCTGTTTGGATCGTTCATGGTTGTTTGGGTTTGTATGCAGAGGAGCACTTCGTGTGAAATAGCATCTTCTTTTCTAAGATAGTGCGCGTCATTAGCTACTATGAACGGTACACCGATCTCCTTACCCAGTGAGATTAACTGCTCGTTGGCGATAATTTCGTCTTCTATACCATGGTTTTGGAGTTCGAGGTAGAAATTGTCCTCTCCAAATATTGAAAGATGCTCATGAATGAGGTTTCGTGCTTTGTCTAAATTGCCTTCAAGAACAGCCTGTGGGATCGCACCTGCTACACAGGCACTCGTTGCAATGATTCCTTCACTGTATTCCCTAAGCACTTCCATATCGATTCTTGGTTTATAATAAAACCCTTCCAGATACCCAATCGTGCTTAAGCGCATGAGATTTTTCCAACCCGTATTATTACGGGCCAGAAGAATCAGATGACAGTAATTACGTTCATCCTTAAGAAGTGTTTTCTCTTTACGAGAATTTGGTGCCACGTAGGCCTCAAATCCAAGTACCGGCTTGATGTCTTCGCTTTGACATGCTTCAAAAAACTCTACGGCTCCAAAAACGCCGCCGTGATCTGTTATGGCCAAGGCTGGCATTTCAAAAGCTTTGGCCTGCTTTACCAACTCTTTTATCTTTATTGCTCCATCCAGAAAACTGTACTCTGTATGGTTGTGAAGCGAAACGAAATTTGAACTCATTTGGAAATAACTCCGATTTTCCTGATTTTTCGAAGATAAAATTGCTTGCGGGTTCTTGTTCTGGGTACTTCGGCTTCGATTATTGGTTCAGTACCCTTTTGTATCTGAAGAGGTAAAATAGTGTAAATGTTAGGTTTAATATATGGACTACCTTCGTAATCTATAATTATTCTCTGCCCCGTTAAAATTGCATAATCTATGACATGAGTCATCTCACTTAATTCAAGCTCTTTAAGTTCTTCTCCATATTTTGTTCCCCTCATAGCGGTTTTATGGGGTTCGGTTTTCTGATCTATTTCTGTAACCGGCTCCCAGATGCTAAGGCTTTCTTTTAGTGCCTCCGGGATATGATCTTCGCATGAAATTTTTACACCGTCTTCACTTGGCATTCTCGGATCGAAGCCCAGAGATGTGAGTATTTCTTTTACCTTATTTTCGCTACCAGGGTGTATTCTAAAAACAGCGTGGGCGCTTACTGGTTCCAGATGTTTTCTTAGTGGTTCGTATGATGAAATTTGAACCGTTACTCTCTCTTCGGAGGAAACAAGAATACTGTTTGAGCTTACATAAAGGCGTAAAAATTCTCTCATCCATTCCTGAACAGTGGAAATTACGTTTGTCGGTGCTGAGTGCTCAACAAGCCAGTCACGTATTGTCGTAGATTCGACACCTTTGCTCATTGCACTGGAAATAACATCCTTATCTATAGACCCTTTATATACTTTGTCAAAATCAGTGGCTTTGCCAATCTGCATATACTGGAAAAAATGTGCAGGGTGAATTTCCTGTGGAAGAATAGTGGTAAAATCCGGCATTATAACGATAGGGGTAGCTTTAAATCCTTCATGAGTTATTTGCTCGGATTCATCATTGAAATGGTTGATCACAGCGAACTGAATTTCATTATTGGATTTACGGGTCTCCAACATACCCATAGCCTGAAATGCTTTTAAACCCTCAGTGAAAAATTTAAGATTAGTATCCGAAAAAACTGAACTTGATATCCAATAACCATCTGATTTGGTTAAGATTTGTTTCAACAGTTCGACTCTTATAGCCCCGCAGTATATTGAAGCATAGTCTGTCATTTGGCGCAACTGATCTTTAAAAGGTTTGGCTAACCAGGTTTTAAAGCATCTGCTATCAAGAGCGAATTCATCGCCTGTATCAGTTAGAAAAGATTTCTTTATACAGAAACTGATTAGAAATCCTGATGCTGAAGGGTCACCCTGGCCACTTTTGCCAGATAGTGTTTTGTCGTGGGTTATTTTCTTTAATTGATTGAGAGCGCTTCTTGAAAGACCACCGGTTTTTGTTTTAGTGATTTGGCCCTGGAACGCAAGTCCTGCTACTGCGGTCAAATCACAAAGTGGTCGCCAAAAGGGGATGGGGGGAAGGTGAGATTGCTCATCGGTTTTTGCGGCTTTGAGAAATGTTTCTACAAGCAGTGTTCTTAAAAATGGTTCAAATTCATTGAAACCAAAGTAGCGAATATTTCCGCTATTATCTTTAGCACCAAACACAAGAAAAGACTGAACGAGGGGATTGTCTATACCGTCATATTCGCTGATATTGATCCCATTACCTCCACTTAAATAGGCAAGGGCACATTTTAGCTTAAGCTCCTCATCAAGCTCCTCAAAACGTTCAGTTAATTTGGCTTTGGATATAAACTTTGCTGCTTCTTCCTCAATCATACTCGAAGAAAGTATGCGTCTGGATCCATTCGATTCTCTGATAAAGTGTTCAAATACCCACTTAGGTGGTAGCAATTTTACATATTCAACAAAATGCACTGCCCCGGGGGTTTTAACCCTTTCCATAACAGACCACTTTCTACGTTTTAATTATCGGATTTGGATTTTCATACAGAAGCCCTTACAGGCCCTAAGTAGTATATCTAATATACATAGCGCCAACAGCTTCTCTACAATGCAAAAGAGCATAATTATGCCTGAATTTTGGAATAGTACAGGGTAACCGTTGAAGCTTCTGCATATTTCAGAAAAATGCTTATTACAGTCATCTATGGTTTTGGGATATAATATTTTGAAGATGCAAATTTGGTTTAAATTCATTTATAAGTCTAAAATTACAGGAGCCGCTCAGTACAATGGCAATTTCAGCGAGATTGGATTTTAAAAGAAAACCGGGTGTTGTGCTTATAGTAGATAAAATGATGCCAGTGGATGAACTGAAGGAATTCAGCAAACGTGGTGCAGATTTATTGGAACTGAGAGTTGACCTTTTCAGTGAACCCATAGAAAAAATCCTTACTTATCTTGAATGTATCAAAAATTCGGTGGATATTCCTGTTCTCGGTACCGTTAGAGAAAATGAAAGAACCCGTTTGCACAGAGTGGAGCTATTTAAAGCTATCGCTCCTTACATTGACTGCGTGGATGTTGAGCTAGGGGCAACAGATTCAGATCAAATCGTTTCTGCTGCAAGTGGTAAAACCATAATGATCTCGGAGCATGATTTTGAGAAGACCCCGGATCAAAACGGCCTTGAAGATATAGTAAAACGTTCGATAGATCAGGGCGCTGATATAGTGAAAATAGCGGTTATGGCGAACAATCAAAAGGATGTTACGCGCTTAATGAGGTTCACTGAAGACTCTTCGAAACTACTGGTGACGATTTCTATGGGTGCTATGGGGAGTATAAGTCGCATCGCAGCACCCATATTTGGCTCACTTTTTACCTATGGATTTCTGGGTGAACCGGTTGCACCCGGGCAGCTCCCGGTAATGAAGCTTATCGGGGAGCTGAATGCATACTTCCCATTCTCAAGGGGTTGCGATCAGAAGAACGACGGCCTGGGAGAAGATAGTCCGGTTGATTAATTCTACCCCAGCTATCAAAATCAAAACCTATAGAAAACGTAAACCGGTGCCCCCCTTTATCTTTAGATTTATCGATACCGTGATCCCATCTTAGGTTGACGGCAAGGGGGTAGGTGCTAAATGTTTGTGCCTGAAGGCGAATCTCCGCTCCATATGAAAGTAACCAATCAGCTCTGTTGAAATCAAAGAAATCCATTGGGTTATCCAGTCCGGTTCCACCCGAAAGGTTGATAGCTCCGTAGAGGTATTCGAAATGGATGAAACTAAGCCGGCGATTGATATTTCCTGGCCACAGTGGGAAGCGATAAGAGAACCTTGCATCAAGAACAGCATTTCCTGAGATAAGAACGGTGTCACCAGTTCTTGAAGTGGTATCACCATGTTCTATACGCTGCAACTCGTCCCTGTAATAATAGGTATAGCCGGGGAGCCATGTTACAGGAAGATAAAACGATGGTAATTGGGTGTCGTTTACAGGTTTAACATAAGAGCCGGACAGGTCAAAGTAAAGATCATGCATATTGTGCAATGGTGATCCGGTTCCCATAATAGCTCTTGCGTTTATTTGATGAAAATTGTAGGTGTCATAATTTTCTCTCATTCTGCCACCATCTATATCGAAACTGTTTTCTTCCTTTAACGAATACTGGTTCCAAAAGTCGTATTGAACTTTTGCAGCAAAGCCACGGGGAGAGATAGATGCTCGTTTGTTATTGGAACGGTTTACAAAAGTACCCATAGTTCCGATTCTGTACCCTTTTCCTAAATTGTACGAAAAAATTCCTTCTCCTGGATAGGTTTTGCCAAGATTAAGCTTTACATCATCTCTGTTGAAACCGGTGAAAAGATACACACCAAAGCCAGCTGGTACTCTGCCCAGGACAGTAGCATTAGAATGGTGAGAAGCTATGAGGAGCAAATTGTGGATCTGAATTTTGTATGGAAGGGATAGTTCTTCACCTTCGGATTCATCATAAAAAGTGTCATTGCCGGTTACCCCTCTGAGCATATAATCGATTGTTACATCTACTGGAAGCAGGCTTGTTACGGCAAAAGCACCAAGATCGTAGTTTACAGAGGTACTGATCCCCCCATCATCAAAATTAAAAAATCTGAAAATTTTACCTGCTTCAATTAGCGCGTAGGCACCGATCTCAGTACCTAATCCGGCCCATGCGAAGGGGTCCATGAGATTAATGATAGCACCAAGTTTAAAACTACTTACACCTTTAAATACGTCGTCTTCACTCGTTGTAGCTGCTTCAGAAATAAGAGTTGGGGTTAGCAGTACTTGACGGGGATAATAGGAGTATGCGCGGGGTAAACTTACAGAAGTTTGTGGTTGATCGATTTGTGGCTTACTACGGGCTGTAACCCCATCGACTTTAGTCTGTGAAGAGAGCACTTTAATAGAATCGAGCATGTAAATATGGTGCCCCTCAGGGTCGTAACCTGCATAAACAAGTCTTTCTTCATCAGGACAAACACCGGGAGAGAAAGCACCACCTGAAACATTTGTCAGTTTTTCGAGAGTATTGGTATCAAAGTTAAATCGGTATATGTTAAATATACCGGTGCGATCCGAAGAAAAATACAATGAAGAGCCATCGGGGCTGAAATAGGGGTCTCTTTGATCGTGTTTAGTTTCACACACCACGGTAAATGTACCAGTTAAAGTATCATACAAACCAATTTTGCGGTTAGTGTTATCTATGTAATCAAGCGCTATAGTTCTGCCATCAGGAGACCATGTCACGTCGTAAATTTTACTAAAAAAGTTTTCGTAGGAAGATGTATCGGGGTACAGGACTCTAAAATTTTCACCAGAGGTATCTACCTGAGCGAGAAAATAACGATCAATTCGACGCTGTACGGCAGCCAGTATGTCTCCATCAGGTGAAAAGGAACCTGAGAAGATACCTTTTTGTTCGGTAACTTGTCTGTAAGTTTTGTTCCTGCGAAAAAAGGAAGGCTTAACAGGTTCAGAAGGCAAAGTGTCTATAAAAAGGTCAAACCTTCTCTGCCCACCATCTTTTGCATTCATTCTTGAGCTTCTGGAGTGGTTAGAGGTAAAAGATATAAGATTGCCTGGTCCGTTAAAATGGAAATTACCACTAATGGGGGACTCAAATCTTAAACGATTATCCTCTTCAACTGTATCACTTAAGCTGTAGGATACAAGCGTCTGTCTGAAGGAGTGGCTTTCGCCATTGGAGAGATAATAGATACGATCACCAGATGGTGAAAAGCGGGGCCTGAAATTGGAAAACCCAAATTCACTGATTTTTCTACCAAAAACCTGGGTACCAATGTTTTCAATTTGTTCATGGTAATTATTGTAGAGATATAGTTGCCACTCATTGTAGAGCTCTTGACCCGATATACCTAAAACAGCCTTAACTGCTCCGTCGAATGTAAGTCTGTCAATTCGTGAGCACTCACGCAGCAATGAAACAACTTTTTCGTATCCATAGTTTTCGGCAATGTAGATAACCAATGAAAACCCATGATTATATGAGTTTTCGTACTTATCTATGGTACCGGTAAATACATGCATATGGTCCCAGGAAAGCATATTTCCCGATAGTGCAAGGGTACGCATGATCATATCTCTGTGGCTATCCCATCGATCGGAGCCGTGCAAAGAGCTTTCATACTGTGCTATACCTTCAGCAAACCACTGTGGAAGAATTGTGGATGGGAAAACGTGAAGTGCTTCAAGGCGGTTGGGTTCATTTGGATGCGAGAAGGCACCGCCCTGTATATAAGGGATCCAGGGGGGTAATTTGGAGGAGCTTCTGATTGAAACTATATGGGCAAATTCATGAGTAATAACATCATCAAACCATTCGTGACTTCCTCTGAGATTGAAATCAAAGTTATGGGTGCCAATAAAGATAGTGTTTAGTGGGGGATAGGCAAATGCATTTGGTAAGTCTTCATCATAAAGAATTACATCTGTTTTCCCGGGTAGTTCGATATGGTACGTGTTGGCGAAAATATCGTAGAGTTCTTCAAGTTTGCAGGCTGTTCTATGAACAAGATGATCTAGGCCGTTGTGGTAATGGATACGAAAGTTTTCAGATTCCACAGTATACAGATCAAGGCCAAAGGCATTGAATCTGGCAGTATGGCCTATACTAAAAAAGAAGAGTAGAAACAGAACAGAAATAACATATTTTTGCATATTTACCTGCTTAGATAATTCCCTAATTATTTTGTAACAGCCATTTTCCAGTATTTAACATGTCGCCTGCCATTAATTGTCGCTTCAAGACGGCATCTGTAAACACCAGGGCCGTAGTGTCTGAGCGGTACCGCAAACTCATTCCACCCGGGATAACTTCCGGAGATGTCTCTAAAGGAATCCATTTCAAATCCGGTGACTGAGAAAATGTCAAGCCTCACATTTTGTGCTTCATCTGAAAACTGGTATTTGAAAACAGCCTCCCTGCTTCCCTGGGTAGGATTGGGGTAGCTGAAGAACTCAATAGGTTCCGTTTGAACTTCGATAATGTCAGTTAAAGAGCCCAGGTATGCAAATGATCTTGCAGCATCATAGCCGGTTTGGGGCCAGAAAAGTGAGTCGGGCATGATTTTTTGCGGTAATCTCCAGCGATAAACAGACCCTCCGGAAGATACTGCAAAAAGATCCGGTTGCGCTCGGTGATCGGTTCGTGCAACAAGAGGGGATGTGGTAACAGGGGAACCGGTTGTAATTGGCCATGGTGATTGAGGTAGAGGTCCGGAGCCGGGTAATGATGATGAAAGCGGACGATTTGCAGATGAATTAAGTGCATCGATGAATCCGCCGGGTAAAACATAAGGAGCTATGATTGAATCATTGAGCGTAAGTATAGTATCAACTTCTGAGCTCGAAAGATCCCATATGCTATCAAGCACCCCATCAGTTCTGTAAAAAGAAACAACACCTCTTTCCCTGTCAGCACTTTCTATTTTGGTAAAAGTGTAAGTGGAGTTTTCACCGGTAGGGGATGAAAACAGAATGTGAGGTTCTGAATTTTCATTGGTAAGAATTATGGGAGAAGAGGTAATACTGCCCCGTTGATACCAGTAACGATTATCCAGGTATGCTGGCCAGTCACTTAAAAGCACCCCTTTGTAATTAAGTGCATACACTCCGTTTGTTCCTCCAACAACTATATCCAAATAACCATTTCGGTCAATGTCTGCAAAAACAGGCGCGGATACATTATAATGATACTTGTTGCGGTCTCGATTTTCGTCTATACTTTCGTAATGATATGCATTAGGCCAGTCATTGGGTTCTTCGCTCCATCCGTAAGCAAGCTCAAGCTCAGAAGTATACACCCAAATGCCCTGTCTGCTGTCGGTAACAATAATTTCACTGTTTTCATTTCTATTAAGGTCTCCTGTAACGAGTGAAAACGGAGGGATACCATGAGAGATCTTCGTACTTCGTTCAGGAGATTCTGAGTAGAGATTACAAATGGAGAGCTTACCGTTGCTTTGAACCGATACAATCTTCTCCGGTGCATCCCTGAGCGCTGCAATAGCGTTAACGGAGCTGTCTGATGAAAGCTTGACCATTTGAGTGGTGTTTGCACCCGATCCGAATACTACGTAGCCACCTTCAAGCCCTACAGCCCAGGTCGAATCACCAATCGAACTTATGTAAGAGCTTGGGGGGTGTGGCAGTGTTATGTGCTCTATCTCAGACTGGGATGAATTTACTGCGCGTAAAACGTGGATAAAACCATCTTTTGAAGGAGTGTAGACATGGTCATTCACC
The DNA here is from genome assembly GCA_029688955.1 of Chitinispirillales bacterium ANBcel5. Lineage (NCBI taxonomy): Bacteria > Pseudomonadati > Fibrobacterota > Chitinispirillia > Chitinispirillales > Chitinispirillaceae > Cellulosispirillum > Cellulosispirillum alkaliphilum. The sequence continues at coordinate 27,829 of JARUKZ010000004.1, forward strand.
AGTGTTGAAAAGGTAAATAAACCCGGTATACTATCCAGATATGTTACAGAGGTTGAAGAGTCAGTAAGTGTATCTCCCAGGAAGTTGACCTGTTTATGATATTCGCTTCTTTCACCAAAGGACTGTGGTGTTAAACTATCTAAGCTAAATACATACATTCTGCCCGAAGCACCTGTAAGTATCAGTTCCCGGTCTTCAGATTGCGAGTCTAAATTGGCGAGTAAAGGATCATAGAAAAAATCCGGAATCGCTTTACGTGGCCAGGATGGGTGACTGTGATCTCTTCTGACTGTAACATTGAAGATTGAGTCCACGTAGTTATAGGAGAAATAATCTCCACCACCACTTCTGATCATTCGCTCACGTCTGGGAGAATCGCTTGAATGATCGATAGTAATTTCAAGAAAGCTGTGTCCACCATCGTTGCTTCGGGTTGATGGGCTGGTATAGGGGCCAAAGCTGTTTACTCTTGATATCGCCCCGCTTGAATCCCTGGTGTGGGGAAAGACATCCTCGGCACCCCCATAATCATAGGCTGCCTGGTAGAACATGTTGGTGAAAGTAACCCCAAGATCATTGATCCCATCAGCTTCCACAAGACGAACACCTCTGTAACTCGAATCAGCGTTGACCTGATTGTACCTCATTCTTTTGCGAATAATTCGTTCATCCACATGCCATACAAGAACCCCTGATGCAGGAAGGCTGATGTCATTATTTATTGCGCTTTGAATAACATTTGATCTGCCTGTAACCGAATCGATATTTTCATCAAGATCGAAATTAAAAGGATATGAACGGATATATTCCCGGTTTCTTAACGTGTCATACAAAAATTTATCCCTGTTTCCCGAGAGATTGCGTTGTCTGTTTTCAACAAGGTAATACTCATGATCATTTATAGGAATAAGCAGGATGGTGGTATCATTCCACAACTCTTCGGGAGGTTTATCAAGAACCATTGAAAGAGCTTTCACCCGATTTGTATAGTTTTCTCCAATTTGTACTGTATGAGCCCGATCCCATCCCATAAAGGCGCGCACCCAGGCTGAAGGGTAGGGTGGAATAAAACCTCTACCAGCTGAGTATCCAGCGAAATCCATAATGCAAAAAGCTCCTATAGCAGTAACGCCGCTTGATGTAGAGAACAGGTCAGGAATACCGAGCTGACGAGCAATTTGATTAACGAGAATACCCTGAATACCCCAGTTGAGTCCGTCCTGGTTCGAGGTCTCTGAGCACATCATGACTTCATCAATGAGAATGGAACCGGAAGAACCGGTAACGGTAACCCCTTCCTGATCGAGCTCAAGGGTATCCTGGTAATAGCTGAAAAAATCAGGATTGATAAAAGCATCAATCATATCTGAAGGAGAGTCGGCATAAGCCGCTCCATCCATCCCTCCATCAGTGAGGTAGGATGAGCCAGCGTGAAAGATGAGTATAACAGCTTTTTTGTTTGTGCCAACTTCCCGCAAAATTCCATTAGAGTCGCGGTAAAGATTTCGAAAGGGAGATGTCGATTGGTCTCTATCAGCTACTTCAATTGCATCTCGTATGAATTCGACTAATCCAAATGTTTTTCTCTCATAGTATTCATCCCATGATTCTGCACTCCTTTTGTATCCGGGTGAGTAGTGGATCATCGTTGAATCTACCTGGTATCCTGTTTCACCGGAACCTGAGGGATATATTCTATGCTCTAAGGTAAGACGACCACGAGAGACTTTATTATAATATTGACTTACAGCATCAAGCTGCTGAGCAAAGTAGAGAGAGTCATGAGGTAGTTTGTCATACCTGTAAACGGTGTCTTTGTTAATGTATTTCTGTTCTTTAGAATCACCACCACCTCTCATTCCAAAGAGGCCGTTTCCTGTATTTAAATCAGAGGTATCCCTTTTAAATTCGACCCTAAGAGCAATGACGAGAAGTGTATCATTGCCTTGCATCGGGAAATTCAATGACCATTGATGATCTCGGGCGGTTTTAACCAGGTTTTTTTCACTTGTACCTTTAAACAGATAGGGATAGTTACCTCGTGGTCCACCGACAACTGATTCGGAGCTGGCTTGAATAGTACTGAGTGCTCCGGTCATAAGAAGACCGGAGATTAGTAAAAAGAATTTAATCATGATTGTGTTTCCAAAAAAGATTACCCTGGAGTTTCGCTTCTGATGTAAGCATTAGAAACTAAAGAGAAGTGATAAACGCCACTGGCCATGACGGCTCCCATTAGCACCAGTTTTTTGAGAGTTAATTTTGTTTACAACACTCTCCATAAAACCTTCTGGCGAATGAATGTATGACCAGTCAAAATTGAGATTTCCATATTTAATACCAAGCCCTAAAGTAAGCTCATAACGTTCCCCTATATAGTCTGCCATAAATCCGGACCGCAGGGCTACAAAATCAGAATACCAGTATTCTGCCCCCAAGCTCAGTATTATTTCTGCCAATTCATCAGTCCATCTGGTGTCTTCATTTGCAAGCATCCCTGTCCATAATGCTTTCCAGAATGGATCCGGAGGATCGTCCTGATAATTTTTAACGACCTCTCTGTATGCGTCAAAAACAAACGTCAGATCATGGATTGGCGTTTGAACCGCATGATAGGCAAGCCCAAGTCTTAAAGTAAAAGGGATTGGGTCTGCCTGATCCTGACTAACATAAAATATCCGGGGTCCCATATTCTGAAGCATAAATCCAAAGTCAAGATTATCTATTAGCATATCTTTTTTGAGTACAGATGCATCAACCGCGAAGGTTCGCCCTACCCCTTCACCATGATCCCCAACTCCCGGGGCAAGTGCACTGTGAACGTATTTTACATTTAATCCAAGCGCGAGATCTTCCTTAATTGAGAATCCATAAGAGAGGCCAAAAACCCCTTCCCATGATCTTTGTTCTCCAATAACTACATCCGATTCGGATGTTAGCTCGTTATTTCCCATGTTAATATAATTAACAAAGAAACCAAATGTTCCCCAGTCTTCTGTGGGATAAACAAGCGTGAGGTATATATGCCAGAGATCAGGAAGGTTAAATTCTGGCAAAAGCTGCTCATAGAAGAAAGAGAATTGACGTTCTGCATAATCGTATTGTTGAACAGCCTTGTCTGTGGCTAACCATACGTCATTGTCATGCATAGCTATATGATAAACATTATCGCCCCGTAATACGTTCCTTGAATGATAAGTCTGCCACTCGGGGGTGCTGCGAATAGCAGTTCCATCTTCACTAACCTTGGCAGGACCTTCAGTATAAGTGATCACACCCTGGTTTGTTCCTATCCATACGGCCCCACTGTTATGCTCTGCAAAGGTGTAGATATAGCTATCGGGGAAACGAAAACGTCTCCATCTGTTGCCTTGGTTTATTGAAATGCCTCCCTCACCACCTGTCCACAATCTTTGCTGTGAGTCATAGAAAAGTGCTGTAACGGAGTTGGAAATTAGTCCCGCTGAGGTATCTAACACAGTAATACCGGTATTATCTTTCCGAAGAAGGCCTTTTGATGTACCTGCATAGATCGCGTTTGACGCAGTAATAGCTATAGAAGTAACAGTTGGGTGGGGGAAATGTTCAGAATCGATCGTATCCCATCCTCCGGTTCTAAAAACAGCTGCACCGTTGTCTGTTCCTACTGCAACTACTCCACCTCTTCCGGTTGAAAGGGCAGTGATTCTGTTTGAAGGTAGGCCATTCTGGGTTGTATAATGGTTCCACTGTTCACCATCGAGGCGCCATAGTCCCTTTGGTGTTCCAATCCATAAACGCTCCGAATCATCTAAAAGCATTGCTGTTACTGTATCTTCAATAGCAATTGTGTATGGAATTTCGATGTCTAGGAGGTCTTCAAGGTGTCTGTCAGGAGTAGCGAAAAGCTCGACAATTGTTTGTGAGAAAGTGTTTACATTTGCAGAGTCAACATAGTCAGAAAGCAGTGATTGGACATGAAATAAGTTTTGTTGAGAAGGGGGCAGAGAACTGAGTTCTCTTGCAAGGGAGCCGGGAGTTTTTTGGGCAGCTTCAAAAATATCGGAACTAATATTGTCCTTAAGAGCGGAGGAGATAAGTGCATATGTTTTCATTCCTATATCATTATGCTTTTTTATCTCCCAGATTGCGTCTTCGATCATCGATTCATCATCAATGTTTAACCGTCTTTTCACGATAGATTGTAAGTCATCATCGGGGTTCAATAGATAAGAGACGCTGTTTTCCCATGCTCTTCCGTTAAATCGTAACAGACCGCCATCAAACCCGGCCCATACTCGGTTTCTGACTCCAAATTCACCTCTGGGTTTTGTTGCAACAGCATTAAATGAGGTGTCTGGCAGAAATGTCTTCCAGGTGCTTGCCATGGGTGAGAGCCCCAGGCCAGCGGGATTGTAGAAGGTCGCGTTGGCATCATTAGCAAGCCCGGTAAATGCTTCACCAAGAGCTGTAGGACGGGCTCCTACGGGAAAGGCAAGAGTTATAACAGCAGACTGAGACGCAAATGCTTCATTGGCATAAATTAACAGTAATGCTGTAAGTAGAAGATATTTCCCGGATTTTTTTGGATTATTTACCGCTTTCATCAATTGCATACCTCTGTTTGTCAGGAGATTTTACTATACAGGTCCACTCAGGAAGTTGAGGGATCTGTCCTTTATCGAAAAATGGGCGCAAGCCCGTTTCAGTCGTTTCCCTAAGATTTTCGGTACCACTGTGAGGAATAATCATGCATACACAGCCAAGGTGAAAAGGAGGAATAATATGGGGGTGCTTATATATCTCCTCCCGGCTTACATAGTGCCCCCTTGAGAGAAAGTCTTTGCACCCGGGGCACTCATAGGGAAAGTCGTAATAATAGAATTCAACACCCTGACTATCCCCTTTCTCTATGGCCAGGACATTTTTATCGATATAGCTATTCCAGGCTACGATTATCTCCTCACGATCAGAGTCACTGAGCGGCAACTTACCTATGTCTTCGTTTTTAGCGCTTAGATATTTTCGGATTTCTTCTTCTGAAGGTCTGATTTTTTCAAGTTGCTCCCGTGGATCTCTTCTAAACACAGAGTAGATTCCACTTACATGGATCTGTGAATCGATTGGGGTTTCTTCCGCCTCCTCCTTCTCCACGCCTACTCTTATTGCAATAATAACAAGGATTAAAACAAGTATCAGACCTATCAGAAACGCTGCCATTTTGTTTGCTCCAGAGTCTAAGAAGTGGTTGTGTCCGGGTTGAGCACAACCACTTTAAAACATCTTACATATTATTCACGATTTCTTTACCGAACTGTGAACATGATACTGTCTGTGCACCATCCATAAGACGTGCAAAATCATAGGTAACAGTTTTCTTACGAATGGCATTTTCAATGCCATTAATAATCAGATCCGCAGCCTCTGTCCAACGCATATATCGAAGCATCAACTCACCGGAGAGAAGAACGGATGAAGGGTTAACCTTATCCTGGTTTGCATATTTGGGTGCAGTACCATGGGTTGCTTCAAAAATCGCATGCCCTGTATCATAATTGATATTTGCCCCCGGGGCGATTCCTATACCCCCGACTTGGGCTGCAAGAGCATCACTGATATAGTCACCGTTAAGATTCATTGTTGCAACCACATCAAATTCATCTGCCCGTGTAAGTGCCTGCTGAAAGAAAATGTCTGCGATGGCATCCTTAATAAGTATCTGCCCTGGCTGTGGATTCCCGTTACACTCATCCCAGCTTACAACTTTTCCGGCGAATTCGGATGCAGCAAGCTCATAGCCCCATTTTCTGAACGCGCCTTCAGTGAACTTCTGAATATTTCCCTTATGAACAAGAGTAACACTTTTGCGGTTATTTTCAATGGCATAATTTATGGCTGCGCGAATAAGGCGCTGTGAACCTGTTTTTGAAATGGGTTTGATTCCAATACCAGAATCTTCTCTTATATCCCAATTATATTCTTTTTTACAGAAATTGATAAGTTTTTTTACTTCATCTGTACCCATTTCAAGCTCTTTACCAGAATAAACATCCTCGGTATTTTCCCTAAAAACTGCCATGTCTACCTTTTCGGGGTTTTTAACGGGAGAAGGGACACCTTGGAAGTATCTAACAGGTCTGAGGCAAACATAAAGCTCAAGGATCTGTCTGAGCGCAACATTCAAAGAACGGATACCTTCACCTACAGGTGTAGTAAGGGGCCCCTTTATACCCAAAAGGTATTCTTTAAAGGTACTGATAGTTTCATCGGGAAGCCAACTGCCAGTCTGATTAAACGCTTTCTCACCGGCTAAAACTTCTTTCCACACTATTTTACGTTTGCCCCCATAAGCCTTCTGAACGGCCTGATCAAGAACATAGCTTGCCGATTTCCAGATATCTGGACCTGTTCCGTCTCCTTCAATGTAGGGAATTACCGGGTTTTCAGGAACCTTAAGCACCCCATTTTCCATTGCTATCTTCTCTGCCATTGATAACTCCTAAAGATATTTTTTTAAAGGTGAAAGTGAAATTAGAGCCCAATATAGCAAATACCTGAGAAAGATGCCCATGATTAAAGCATTTTTACCTACTTTTTCTACAGGTATTGTAAAATACGTTTTCACTCACTCCACTTACAAGCCTCTAGGGTATTGACAGCGATTGCAGTAATATATATCTTTATCCACATTCGCGGGAGTAACTCAATGGTAGAGTGCAACCTTCCCAAGGTTGAGGTCGCGGGTTCGAGTCCCGTCTCCCGCTTTAATTTACTCCTCAGTCTTTCTTTCCAAAAAAAACAGTAAGATATTGCCACAAAAAGAAGAATGCTCTCCAGAGCAATCAACTATGTTTAAATCAATGGTTTAGGAAGTGGTTGCGGACTTGGGCAGAGAAGTATATTTATTTTTCTGGTGACGTTTTCAATGTAGTGAGAAGCAAATAGTATGAAGAAAAAAATCGTTGTTGCTGTTTTGGTCAGTTTAGTACTTTTGCCACCGTTATTTTATTTCGGTGGAAATTTTCTTCTGGGTATGTATGTTACTATTGGTGCAAAAAGACTCATCGCTTTGGAAGAAAAAGGGCTTTTGAGCACCGATTACGGATTCGTCTGGCAGGAGATTAATCTCAATGCAGAGATGGCTCAAGCGGCTCAGAAGGAAGTGGCGGAAAGAAAAAAAACAGGTGACGATCAGAAAGAAAAGATACGGGATTTTCCCTCACTTGCCGCAGTTACTGAACTTAACCAGATACGTGATTTTAGAAAGACTATACGAGTAACTGATAGGCACGGTATACCGCTTTCGGAAATACAGACAACTCATACCTGTGTTTCACTGGATGAAATAGATGATTTGCTGCTAAAAGCGTTGATCATTACAGAGGACCAGCGCTTTTATGAGAGAAAAAATGCCTACGACTATAAAGCTCTGGTCAGATCTTTGGCAGATGCCTTGGCACGATCTGCTTCTTCCGGGCGATTATTAATGCCCAGAGGAACAAGTACCATTCATATGCAGGTCGCCAGGTTTCTTATGCTACGGACCAACAATCTGGGCTACGCCTATTCTCAAAGGGGAATAGCTAACAAATTAAAGGAATTGCAACTTGCCCAGGCTCTTAAAAAACGTTTCACTGATGAAGAAATTTTAACAGTCTATATCAATCACTGCGTTTCAGCTGGTCGGGGAATGCGGGGATATTATGACATAAGCAGGGGACTTTTTGGTAAACCTCCCAATGAACTCGATACAGCTCAGAATCTTTATCTGGCCAGATTGGTTAGATGGAACCGACATCTCCCGGGCAGAATAATTGCCCAGGTTAAAGCCAGTATGCCGGAGTTGGCCAATCATCTACAATGGTCCGATAAACAGGTAGAATCGATTAAAGGTTCTCTTGATAATCTCACCTTTCAGTCTCCCCGGCCAATCATTCCCAGGCACAGCCATATACTTGATCTAGCCAATGAATACTGGCGAAAAGTAGCTAAATCAAAGGGGATGAGCACTGAAGAAGTTACTCAAATGGATATCGCAAACCCGGAGAGTATGGTCAGGCGCTTTGGAAATCTCACTATTCAATTAACAATCGATTACAGGCTTCAGAGATACCTTGAAAAACAGGTAGACTCAAGAGGCTTTGGTCCGGATACCGTTATTAGAACCGATAGGAGAATCGGGAGCAAGGGAATCAATCTGGAAATGGAAAAACTACCTCCAGATACCCTTAGACGTTTATATGTGTTACAAAAGGATTCTGTATTCACAGACCCTGTTTCTAAGACTACCGTCCAATTAAATAAAAATGATACCATTGTCACAAACATCCGTTACCGAAGCAGGGATGGAGGAGTTGTGCGACGTTCCTGTTTCTACTATCTGCGTGATACCATGTCTGTACCTGGCCAGTACTATGCTTATGCAATGATGGATTCAAAAAACCATCAGCTCCTTGCCTACTATTCGAAAGACCGACTTGGCAGCAGGCTTACGTCACTTTTACGAAACAGGATTCCCAATGGTTCAAGTATTGCCAAGCCGATTCTCTTTGCCCTCGCTTATGATCTTGGGATCTACCGTCCCTATGAAATGGCCTCAGATGAGCTTGAGATTTCAGATTCGGTTGCATGGGCAAGAACGCTTCTTCTAAACGACAAAGAGCCTGTTGGGATGAGATACATTAATGCACAGGGGGATCAGGGATATCCGGTCCATAATCATCACCGCTCATTCGACGGATATGACTTTCTGTATAATCACCTTGCACGATCCAATAACATACTAACTGTAGAAACCATATACAGACTCAACACCGATTTGAAAGAAACTGAGAATTCTCTAGCAAAAGAAGTTATACATTTCTATAAAAGGCTTGGATTGCAAGTGCCCCGCAATGAGATTACCGGACCCGATATTTACAAAGCCATTGCAGGCATTATTGCAGATCCTTCTGCTGTTAAATCATCAAACACACCATCAGATCTGTACTCTGTAGCACTTGGAACACTTGAACTGTCTCTTTTCGAGCAGATGTATCTGTTCAATGCGCTACATAATAATAAGCTTGTGCTTCAGCCGGCAAACAACCCCGGATTGGTGCTAAAACAGATCACCCTGGCGGGAAGAGATATTCAAATCAACGATACCCTACGACATGTTGAATTGCTTGGCGATCCTGAGAGCTTAAAACCTGTACAACTTGCGCTGCATAAAAGGCTTACCTCCTCACCTCAGGATAATTTGGGGTCTTATGATATATGTCTTGAAGACAGTTTTAGAGAGGGAGTGGTAAGCAATTTTGCAAAAAGTGGTACTACCGATCATATAATAAGGCCATTTAATGCCGATGTGAATGATGCTTCACGGACAAACTATGGGTTATGGAACGCTGTTTTGAGACTTCGTCTCACCCGGGAGGATTTGATTAGAAGCGTAGAGAAGGATAAGTGGGTAGATACGATTTCAGATCCGGAAAAGATACCTGAAGAGGAGCTATTGGATGTTACTCTGACAGGTATCGCAGAAGGTAATTTGCATTATACTGGAGCACGTGATGGCAAGGGGCTTCATGGCTATTTATCACGTAATCTGTTACACGACTTTGGGATCTCCTGCACGGAAGGTTTCTATAGTGACTATGAGTCACAAATTACTAATCAGGTATCAAGAGATGAGATATATAGTTTTCAAATGGAGGAAACCGATCTTTCCCTGCTATCCCGTACTTTTATTAGGCTTAGGACCGGTTTAAGATCAGATATTGAACCTGATGAGGTGGTATTTGAAAGAGCAAGGAGAGGAAGGTTAAGGTTGAGGGGAAAAAATTACAGCAAAATGTTAAGTTTTGCACCCTATTTGGGTGAACAATCTGAAAAGTATCATAACCTTGTAAACGAGCTTAGAAACCCGGGTTCCAAAGAGCGGGCAGAATCTGTTTTAGCTCAAATCTTAGAGCTTGAGCCTGATAATCGCTTTTTAAAACGGGACATTCAAACAGCGATACAGTCACTGCTTAGTAGTTTAAAGAATTGAATCGTGCATTTATTTAACGCTTTTGGTCAAGGAATTCACGTACTGTTTTTAAAAGAGTCTTAATTTCAAAGGGTTTTTCCAAAAATGCATCTCCACCTGACTCTCTGGCCATCTCTTTGTCGCTTTTTTGAGTGGCAGCAGTTAAAAACACCACTATGGGCATGTAGTTATCGGAACCTGTTTTTAACTTTTTACATATCTCCCAGCCATCAATGTCGGGGAGTCTTACATCAAGCAGGATGACTTTGGGTTTGTGCTTGTAGGCAAAGCGTATCCCTTCGCTTCCGTTTTGGGCTACAATAACGGATATGTTACGAAGGGTGAAGTTAACCTTTACTAATTCAGAAAGTGCTTTTTCGTCCTCAATAATCAGCACATCTATAGTCATAGCAACCAATTCCTATAACGGTGTAGGGGTGATTACCTTTTTGGGCAATTACTAATAGTTCCACTGATCAATATGTGATTAGGGTAACTATAAATTAGTAAGCAACGAATATACCTTTTTTTACCATGGGCTTTTAATTAATACTACTACTTACAAAATGAATAGAGTATTGGCAGTGTTAAATCTGCAAAAAGAAGTGAGAAAAGCGAAGGGGTTTAAGAAAGCAGCTCTAACTTAATGCACCTTAAAAAGTGCATTAAGTTAGTAAAATCGGCTTACTCTTCAATTTTTTCGATCTTGGTCCCTATGTAATCTTTACTTAATCCAATGATATACTGTACATCACCATATCTTCTTCTAATATTTTCGGGAATGAAGCTGTCCATAACTGACTCCGTGTCTGTATTCCCTTCCATTTCTACCGGAACAACTTCCATCACTCCGGCTGCAGCTCTTGGAGTGGCAACAACCTGAAGAACAGTTCCCTTGGGAAGGATAGCCCTGAAACCATCACTGTTACGATGTAACTCTGCTCTTTTGCTCATCTCTTCAGTGACTACGAATCTGTCACCTTTAACAACTTCATCTTTTGAACCACAGCCCATGAGCACGGTGATCAAAAGTGCTGACAACAGTACAGTTTTTAATTTTAACACGGGTGCCTCCTTTGATAGATTCAACTATCGTTTATCTTAAATATCCAGAAAACCAAAAAAAATTTACATATAGCCTCAAAATAATTCAATATTTTTAAATACATTTCATTATTAATTATAACCGTTAATTCAATTTAATACAAGTTAATACGCTTTTGGGAGATGATACTCTTGAGGTTTTGCCGAAAATTGATGTTTAACTGAGACTGCGGGAGTAAGCAGAGACTATGATTTGTATTCCGGGTCTCTGCTTTGGAGGTCGGGAGTAAAATGTGGCTTATTGTTTAAGAAGGTAATTCACTAATAATCTAACACCAAAGCCAGTTCCAAACTGCGGGATTTCAGCCTTGGCCGATCCTTCATTAAATGCCGTTCCTGCGATATCGATATGAGCCCAGGGTACATCCTCAACAAATTCTTTGAGAAAAGCGGCACCGATTATGGAGCTGGCATGCCCGCGTTTGAATTTGGAAAGGTTTCGCAGGTCACTAATGTCACTTTTCAGCGATTCACTGTATTCCTGATATAACGGTAGTCGCCACAATCTTTCACCACTCTGTTCGCCTGCTTCAAACAGATCCTGGGCTACTTTATCGTGATTACTAAACAGGCCAGCCACCACATCAGCAAATGCCACCATTACACCACCGGTTAGAGTTGCAAGGTCAACGATAGTGCTTGGTGAATACTTGTCCTTGCAATAGGAAATTGCATCAGCCAGTACAAGTCGTCCCTCAGCATCTGTATTACATATTTCTACCGTTTTACCGGAGTAGGAGCGATAAATATCACCGGGAAAAAATGCTGTTGAACCAATAGCGTTGTGTGCTGCTGCTATGACACCTATGACATTACTATTTGGTTTTAATGTTCCAATACTTTTCATGATTCCAAGAACTGTAGCTCCCCCGGCCATATCTTCACGCATCGTTTCTATGCTTCCGGAAGGCTTAAGATTCTGTCCACCGGAATCAAATGTTATTCCTTTTCCTAGGATTGCGATCTTTTGCTCTTCTTTTTGATTACCGTTGTACTCGATAATGATCAATCTGGGAGGATAAACCGAGCCTTGCCCAACGGCCTGAATAAGCCCAAGCTTCTGGTGCTCAATCTCTTTTTCATCCAGCACGGTTACTTTCATCGAAAGCTCTTCTCCCAGTGTTTTTGCTTCTTTTGCCATTTGCTCGGGAGTCATAGTTGAAGCATTTTCATTCACAAGGTCTCTGGTGTAATTAACAGCTTCACAGATTGATTTGGTTTTTTTAACTTCGTTTTCATTCAGAGTTTCTGTAATGATTTCAAGATCTTGCAAAAGAACAGGTGGTTCCGATTTGTATTTACTGAATTTATAGGAACCAAGTAACGCCCCCTCTATACAGCTTGAAGCTAATTCATCATTAAGCCACTCTTTGTCTGAAAGTATAAGGGATACCTGGCTTCTTTTTGCTTCCAGGGCTATTTGAACCCCACGGGCAACGGCACTTCTCAGAACACGACTGGATATATCTTTTTGCTCTCCGACGCCGCAATAGATTTTTGCACTCTCACCTTCGTATCTTAGAGCTGTTTCAGTTTTTTTTCCGGAGAAATCTACTATTTTGGAATTGGAATTTTGGGCTATTGGAATGATCTGAGTTTGAAAATGTGCTGTTTTAGACAGATTAATTTTCATGTATCCCACCTGAATTCAGAGTTTAAGATTTAAAATTCTGAGATTATTTTGTGATAAGAATAACAAAAAGTGATTATTAAAAGATAAATATATATATTTGTTTAGTCTGCGTCTTCTATATTTAGGATATTTGCAAAAGTTGGGACAAAGCGCTCTTCTGAAAAAAATTAGGGATAAGCAGTAATGAGTAAAACAGCAGTTTTGTTCCCTGGGCAGGGAAGTCAGTATCTTGGCATGGGAAGAGACCTTTTTAAAGAGGATACTCTTTTTAGGTCATTAATAGAAATGGCTTCTGATCTGACCGGGAAAAATGTGGAAGATATTTGTTGTAATGGTCCTGAAACGGCTTTAATACGACCCACCTACCTTCAGCCGCTTATAGTTTCTATTTCCTTGTGCTATTTTAACCGTTTAGAGCAGCAGGGGCTTGGTGTTGATGTATTTGCGGGCCACTCTTTGGGTGAGATAAGTGCTCTGGCTGCAGCGGATGTTATCACTGTTGAAGAGGCGGTAACTATAGCGGTTAAACGTGGCCAGTTAATGGACAAGGTCGCAAATGATCATAGTGGCGGGATGATGGCGGTGTTGATGCTTTCCGTTGAAGAGGTAAGAGCACTACTCAAAGACATTGGGGACCCAGAGAGAATCGTTATAGCAAATGATAATGCTCCCGGGCAAGTGGTAATCTCAGGTGAAACAGAGATGCTTCAAAAGTTCTGTGCCTACGGTAGAGGAAGACCAGTTATGATTAAAGTTGCCGGTCCTTGGCATAGTCCCTTTATGAAAGAAGCATGCAGTGAGTACAGAGAGTGGGTTAAGCCTATTGAGTTTTTTGCACCTAAAACACCTCTTATTTTGAACGCTACAGCAACCATAGAAAACAATCCCGAAACTATTAAACAACATCATATCGCTCAGCTTACCAACCCGGTATACTGGAGAGACTGTATGACTACCCTCTCAGGGCTGTTTACCGAAACGATTTTTGAAGTCGGGCCGGGTAAAATTATCTCCGGGCTTGCCAGGGCAAATGGGTTACGAAGAGGTGTGAGCTATTTCTCTATAGATTCTTGTAAAAGCATTGATATGCTTATGCAGCAAGCCGCAGTTTGATAGAGGTGGTGGCGTAATAACCCGCCCCCTTTTTTCTTCTAACTATTTCTTTTTCTTCCTTTCGTGTTGCGATGCTCCATTGCTTAATATAGGCCTGTTTTTAGGCATGCTGTTTGCTCTTGATTAAAGCAGCAAAACGGTTATGCCGTTAATCATTTCAAACGGAAGGACAAAACATGGCGGATAATGAGCTTGGTAGAGGAGCAGGTAACGGAAAAAACGGTGAGCCGGGTACTCAGGGCAAATTTGTAATGTGGCGTTTTTTGATGTGGGCTGCCATATTAACCATACTGTTTTCCTACATTTTTGGTAGTTTCACCTCAGAGCAGCGTGTTTCGATTCCCTACAGTGAGTTTAAAAACCAGGTCAGAACAGGGAACATTTCAGAAGTGATGATTCGTGGAGAAGAAATTGAGGGAGAGTTTGTTGAATATTATACCGAAGAGATAGCAGATGGAGAAACTGTTGAATACAGTCACTTTGCTACAGTCAAACCACCCTTTGACGATTCTGATCTGATGGGGCTGCTTGAAGAGGGGAATGTAACCATTAATGCACAGACAACCGAGCGTAACTGGCTTTTCAGCACTATTTTACTCCTACTACCCTGGGCTTTGGTGCTCCTTTATTTTGTGTATGCCGGGGGCAGAATTCAAAGACAGATGAAAGGATTTGGTGGTGGTGGCGGGTTATTCAGTGTAGGAAAGTCAAAAGCCAAACGATTTGAAAAAGAGATGACCAATACCTCCTATGACCATGTTGCCGGTTTGAGTAATGCTAAAAAGGACCTTCAGGAGATTGTGGATTACCTTAAAGATCCGGGTAAATTTGCCAAACTTGGTGCCACTATTCCTAAGGGAGTTCTTCTGATGGGGCCTCCTGGGACCGGAAAGACTCTTCTTGCAAAAGCAACGGCAGGTGAAGCCGGGGTTCCTTTTTTCAGCACATCAGGCTCAGAGTTTATCGAGATGTTTGTCGGAGTAGGGGCTTCACGGGTACGGGATATGTTTGAAACCGCAAAAAAGGAAGCGCCGGCGATAATCTTTATCGATGAATTGGATTCTGTTGGAAGGGCCAGAGGGACCGGTTTAGGGGGCAGTCATGATGAAAGAGAGCAGACTCTTAACCAGATCCTCTCTGAAATGGATGGTTTTGAGGCCCATCAATCTGTTGTGGTAATTGCGGCAACCAATCGTCCCGATGTTCTCGACCCTGCCCTTACACGGCCAGGGCGCTTTGACCGACAAATCGCTCTCGAATTACCACAGAAAACTGCGCGGTTAGACATATTAAAGATTCACGCAAGTCACGTCCCCGTTGATCCCGATCTTAACCTTGAGAAGGTTGCCGCCAGAACGGTTGGCTTTTCGGGGGCAGACCTGCAGAATCTGGTTAATGAAGCGGCTCTTCTTGCCGGCAGAAAAGATAAACAAACGGTTGATATAAAAGATTTTGATGAAGCTCAGGATAAGATCCTTCTGGGCGCCGAAAGGGAAGATAAGCTTAATGACAGTGAGAAAAAGATAGTAGCATATCATGAAGCGGGGCATGCCCTTGTAGCCAAACTCCTTCCTGAGGCAGATCCACTGCAAAAGGTGACTATCATCGCACGGGGAAGATCTCTTGGTGCTACTGAGCAGATCCCTGATACCGACAGGCATAACTTTAACAGAGAATATCTTCTTAGTCGTATCTCTGTGGCTTTGGGTGGAAGAGTTTCCGAGAAGCTGATATTTGATGAGTTTACCAGTGGCGCAGCACAAGACCTAAAGCACGTGACTCAGATTGCCAGAAAAATGGTCTGTCAGTGGGGTATGAGTGAAAAGATCGGGCCAGCGACCTTCACTCAGGGCGAAGAGCATCCTTTTTTGGGAAGAGATATGATACAGCAAAAGGATTTCAGTGAACATACTGCTAAAATGATCGATGAAGAGATTCAGCGTATTATCGTTGACCAGGAGCAGAAAACCTATCGAATTCTCAATGAGAACAAAGAAAAGCTTAACCGTCTTGCTGAAGCACTTATCGAACACGAAACCCTTGAAAATGGCGAAATAGAGAAACTCCTAAACAGTGTCGATACTTCTGAAAACTCACCTACCAAGAAATAGTGAGTAAAAAGTTATTCCCTTAAAAGCATATCTCTGTCTCTCTAAATGAGGGCAGAGATGCGTCTTTATCGGAAAGTACAGGGTCTTTAACCGGCCAATCGATTTTAAGTTCAGGGTCATTCCATTTAATCCCACGGTCCAATGAAGGAGCATAGGGATAATCTACTTTATACTGAAGCTCGCAGTTTTCGGTTAAGGTACAAAATCCGTGGGCAAACCCTTTGGGTACGAAAAGAATATTGAAATTTTCTTCGGTGAGCTCGAAGCTGCTCCATTTACCAAAGGTGGGGGACTGTTCCCGTAAATCCACCACTATATCCATAACTGCTCCTTTAGTTACCCGAACCAGCTTGCTTTGAGCCGCCGGGGGAGCCTGAAAGTGTAGCCCTCTTATTACGCCTCTTTTTACAGACCTGGAGTGGTTGTCCTGAATGAAATCTGTATCTATGCCTGCATGTTGAAATTTTTCCCTTGAATAGCTCTCCAGAAAAAAACCCCTGTTGTCCCGAAAAACGTCGGGTTTTATCAAAATCACACCATTTAGTTCTGTTTGTAAAAACTCCATATCCTATACTTCCTCAAAATTTCCATTTGCAAGTTCAAGAAGATATTGTCCGTAGGCGTTGTGTTTCATGGGGTTTGCAACTTTAGTAAGCTGTTCTGAATCAATATAGTTAAGTCTATAGGCGATCTCTTCAGGGCAGGAAACTTTTTGGCCCTGACGGGTTTGTATCGTTTCCACAAACTCTGAAGCCTTAAGCATCGATTCGTGTGTTCCGGTATCCAGCCACGCTATGCCGCGGCCCAGGTTAACTACATGAAGCTGATTTTGTTCAAGATAGAGACGGTTAAGGTCAGTAATTTCCAACTCCCCCCTTTGGGACGGTTTAAGGGTTGAAGTTAGATCGCTTACGTTGGAATCATAGAAATAGATACCGGGAATTGCATACTTTGATTTCGGTTCAGAAGGCTTTTCTTCAAGGGATATAGCCTTACCATCTTTATCGAATTCTACTACCCCGTATCTGCTTGGATCATGTACTCTGTAAGCAAAGATAGTGGCACCAGTTTCTCTGCTAATCGCTTCCCTGAGACACTGTACAAGCCCATGGCCCCAGAAGAGGTTATCACCTAAAATCAAGGCTGCAGGACTGTCTCCCAAGAATTCTTTTCCGATTATAAATGCCTGAGCAAGCCCCTCAGGGCGTTTCTGCTGAGCATAAGAGAGGTTAATGCCCCATTGTTTTCCATCACCAAGCAGCTTCTTGAAACTTTCGCTGTCCTGTGGTGTTGTAATTATTAGAATATCCCGAATCCCCGCAAGCATCAGAATGGAAAGTGGGTAATAGATCATTGGTTTATCGTAAACAGGCATAAGCTGCTTAGAGACCGCTATAGTGATCGGGTAGAGACGAGTTCCCGATCCACCGGCAAGAATAATGCCTTTATACTTCATTTAATCTCCAAAGGTGCGAATAATCTGCAGTTGCAATTGCTATGAATATACATAAAATGATGCAGCCGGAACCACTCGACAAAAAAGGTGGCATGTTGTATTTACATTTAAACAGGTCCGGTATAGGAAAGAAGGTACAAATGAAAACTGAACTGGAAAAGGTCATCTTTGATTTTCTTGAATACACCAAAAAAGAAAAGGGGTACTCAGAAAACACCCTTTGTGCTTATAGAAGAGATCTTGCACAGTTCGTTGAATTTCTCAATAAAGCAGGGGTGCCCCCATCAATCAAAACCTCTCTAAACAAATCGGCCATAAGAACATTTAGCTACTCAGTTCGGGAAAAAGGGCTTAAACCCAAAACCCTTGCCAGAAAGTTAGCAGCAATAAAATCACTGTGTCATTACTGCGTAAAGCAGAAAATTTTGTCCGCCAACCCTTCAAAAGCACTCGCTACCCCCAGGATAGAGAAACCACTTCCGGTCTTCCTAACCCGTTCTCAGGCTGAGGAGCTAAACAGTGCAGAAGCGCCAACCAAGGAACCGATTCGTAACAGAGCAATTATTGAGCTGTTTTACGGTAGCGGTATCAGGCTGTCTGAGCTTCATGGGTTAAATATTGGCGATATCGACAAACACTCAATGACACTGAAGGTTTTAGGAAAGGGCAACAAAGAAAGGATCGTTCCGGTTACAAAGGTGGCCCTTGAGCTTACAGAACACTACCTGAGGGAAAGGGCACAGACGGGTTTATCTGACCCTGTGTTTACCACCAAAGAGGGAGCCAGGTTATCGAGAAGGCAGATAGAACGCATAGTATCAAAGGGGCTGCAGGGAGTGAGTTTGAGAAACAAAAGAAGTCCTCATGTGCTCCGCCACTCATTTGCGACTCATTTGCTGGATGCCGGAGCAGACATACGGGCAGTTAAAGAGCTGCTGGGTCACGCCTCACTTTCCACCACTCAAATCTATACCCACGTATCCAAAGAACACCTATTAAAAGTGTATCGCCAGGCACATCCGCGGGCAGAAAAGTTTGAATGAGTTGGCTGTCCCCGCGCCAGTTAATACAACTGAATACTCCTTTCAGGGCTTTAGGTAAAAAGGTGCTTAATAGTGGGTGAATTCTATTTATATTATAGCTAATAGAGAGACGATAAAATTAAGCGATTAAGGGAGCGCGGTATGAAAAGTACCTCTTTTCTAAAAACAGCATTTTTGTTAATGTTGTGGATACTCTCCTTATCCACTGTGCAGGCGCAGGTCTATCCTGATACAATTTGGGTTCCTGTAACATTTTATGATTTTCACTCCGATCGTTCTAATCCCGAATTTGAACAACGTCATCAGGCTGGACTTAAAACTGGTATGGTTGCCCCTTATTTGGATGAAGATGATAAACCACTACCCGGTCCTGAGCCATACATGAATCATTATATCAAATATTGGTATCGCCATTGGGAGGAAGCGGCAAAGGGGGATTATACTATTCCGGTCTACACTCCAAGGGCCAGACAGGCAATGGGACACACCGGACAGGAGGAGCGGTATGAAGAGTTCAGGCTCCATTATCCCGATAAGGAGATCCCCCCTCAGGGCTTACCCGAGCGTTTCGGTGGTGATCGATGGGAGATGGAATACCGACAGGAAGTTACCTATGAAGGAACCCGGCGGGTAGACCATGACACTTCGTTTATAAATATGGTTATTGAAGATTCATTGCCATTTTCCCACATCGGGGATGGGGTGTATGAGTTTAGAGATGCTGAATTTTTTCCGCTGGATAACAGAGGGTTTGGCAATGAGTGGAACCATGAACTCGAAAACTACGAGTGGAACCAACAGCAGGGAATTAACCCCGATCGTAACTACTCCTTTACTATGGAGTTACACTGGAAATTCGTAAAAGAGCCAGGAATGACTTTCTGGTTTCAGGGTGATGATGATGTGTGGGCTTTTGTGGACAGAAGACTTGCTTTGGATCTAGGTGGAATTAAAGAGGCAGAAATCGGGCATTTTAATGTGGATGATCTGCCGGGGCTTGAGGATGGACGTGAATATGACATGCATGTATTCTATGCCGAACGTCATTCCGCTGCTTCAACCATATGGATTCAAACCAACATTATCTTCTCTCCATCACAACTGCTGGTTTATCCTGAACCCGGGGCACCTAATGAGGGCTCAAATCAGCCGATATCTTCAGAACAAACTATTACCGCCGGAGTTCCCTTTGAGTTTTATGGGCATATTTTTGACGACAACGATGAGTGGAGACCCGAATACGCCGATGGGATTATCTGGGAAGTGGAGAGTGGTGACGCTGAGCTGTTAAACGATCGTGGTTCACGCAATGTTCTCAATTCCAACAAGGCAAATTCAACTACTGTAATCAAAGGTACTTTTCACGATCCGGAATATCCTGACAACCCACCCTCAGAGGTGCGCATAACTTTCACCATTGAGCCTGGTCCGGCATATATGCTCGACATTGTAGAGGATAGCTTAAACTTTAATCGTCACCAAAAGGATGATTTCGATGGTCTGTATTTTGCCGAAAATGAGTCGATGGCGGAGATCTTTGCCGTTGTTAGGGATAGGTTCGGTAATTACATACACCATGCAGAAAACCCTCAATGGCAAAGCCTCGATCATAATGTGGCAGATGTGCAGCGAATATCCACCAGCTCAGCTTTAGTTACCAAAAATTTTATAGGCGTAGGGGAAGAAACCTTCATAGTGGTAAGGCAGGACGATCTGCTGCCCGATACGATTGCTGTAGGAAGCATAGGGGAGAAAAACGTGTCTGCAAGCCCCAATCCATTTGTCCCGGGGAAAACAAACCTGAGTAACCAATTACCTGCCCAGTCACTTGAATTTTACAGAAACGTTATAAACAACAACACTCACGGGACCCTCATTACTATCGATACCCCCAAACCACTAAGGGCAGAGACACAGGGTTCAGAGTACTTTGGACGTGTACTGATCTATGATGCTGTAGGGAATTTAGTACGATCGGATCTTAAATTGCGACGCGCGTTGGCATCCAGATCCTATGGTGTTGTCTGGGATGGTTATAATGCAAACGGAAGAAGAGTTGGGCCGGGAGTTTATTTGGTTACAATCTCCGGAACCGATGTGGATGGGAAGCGAATCACAGAAACTTATAAGGTAGGTGTAAGAAAATAGGGTTAAAAGCACCATTCCTGAGCTAAGGGAATGGTGCTTTCGTGTTCGGTGACCCAAAGAGGCTGGAAGCCCTTAGAAGAAAAAGGGCCTTCTTTTTGAAATCGAAATTCTTCTTCTTGGGCAAACAGGCCTGAATCTTACACCCGTTGTTATTCTTCTTCTTCCTGGTCTTGAAACGCTAACCTGTTTCTCTTCCTCAGGTTTTTGTCTCATCGCCCTTTTAAACTCCTGGTCACCCAGCACCGATTTAAATCTCATGAGATATTGAGTTCTTTTCTGTTGATAGGAAAGTTCAATGTTGCTCATCTCTTCAGCGTACGATTGCAGTCTTCTCTCTGAAGGGTTACGTTTGTGTAATTCGCGGTCAATCTTGCGCTGAAGCTCAACTCTTCGCTTGTAATGTTCTGTACCCAGTTTTCTCATGGCTTTATGCAGCCCACGTGCATTGCGACTCTCACCAGGCAGGAAATTTAATCCCATTGGTTTCATCTCTAGTGTGCTGGAGGGGGTATTTTCAGCTGAAGATGAGAATGCTGGCACTGTAACCAACGCGGCAGTAAGCAATGTTAAGATCATTCTTTTTCGATACATAGAGAATCCTTTCTCGTTATTAATAAAAATCATGAGTGAAGTTCGAAAGTGTGAGACAATACGCTTTGGGGTTTGGATTGATTGAAGGAAGGTTTAGCAGTCGATAAAAAAAGGAGAGTGCTTCATGAAGCACTCTCCCTGCACGCAGTGTCTTGCCGGCTCAAAGCTTACTCAGATCTTCTTCGCTGGCCTTTATGTCCTCTGAACTGTGACGGTCTTTGTTTTGACTCAGCAATTTGAGCAAACTGTTCCTCAGTCAGAATCTCTTTTAATTCAAGAAGATAGCCGATTCGCCTTTGGTTTATAACTTTATGCAACTCCCCCAGTTCAGCTGAATACCGGGTGAGAGTTTCGCGGGAGGGGTTCTCCTTTAACAGTTCGGTTTTGATATTTTCACGCAATGAAATCATTTGGTTCACATTGGTTTCACGATCACTTTTGCGGCTTTTGTGGATCTCCCTGATGCTCTCTTTTTGCTCTGATGTCAGCTCAAGGTTGGCCAGGGGTGAGCGCGCTTTGGTTGGTCGGTTTCGGGCCTGAATACCGCCGGCGCCCATAGTAACTAGTAGAGCCACCAACAAAAATGAGTTGAAAGTCGACTTACTGTTCATACTACTGTTCCTTTCCAGGGAAAAATTGGTCTTCAAAAGCAAAGGAGACTGCACTTAACTGTTCCTCTATATCGTTTCCGTTTAGGTAATCGTAGGCAAAATCCAGCTCTGAAAGCACCTCCGGATCAATACCGGAGTGGTACACTGTTCTGTCGTGTCTGGGCATTAAAGTGGCGATGCCCAAAAGTATGATAACAGAAGCTGCAAGAGCCGCCCATTTAGCATAGCGTGGACGTCTGGTTTTTCTTTCTATCGTTTCAAACAGTGTATCCGGGTGACGGGGTACGTTGCCCAACTCACGGTAAAATGTGTTTTCATCGATTGGTGTCATTGATTACTACCTCCCCGTTGTTTTTTTGGAGTCGGTTTTTGATACTCGTTTTAAGCCGTGATACTTTTGTTCGCAATGCCCCTTCACTCTCCCCAATGATTACTGCCAGCTCATCATAGGTAAGTCCTTCAACTTCTCTTGCTGTGAGCAGAAATCTCTCCTCACTTGAAAGGGGTTCAAGAATCAGCTGTATCTGCTGTTGTGCTTCGAGTGTATCCTGCCGTTGTTCTCCCACCAAATCCTCTTCAAGCGGTTTGTTGAAACGGTTCCAGCGGGTGATTTTGCTATGGTATTCCATTGTAGCATTGTAGGTTACTCTAAAAAGCCAGGTGGAAAAAGCAGAGTTTCCTCTAAAGGAATTTAAAGAGCGGTGTACCTTTATAAAAACATCCTGCATTATTTCCTCCGCGATACGCTTCTCACCATTGCTTGCCCGGTAGCACAGTCGCCACACCAGGGGAGCATAGTAATCATAGAGCTTCCTGAATGCCTTTTGGCTGCCTCGCTGCGCTGCGGCTAGTGTTGTTTCTTCAATTTCGTTCACAGTTATTAGACCGTCGTTTCAAAAGAATGTTACAGAAAAAATATTACGTTTCGGAAAACCGGGAGCGTATTGTATTTTCAGATACTCTTTTTTTAGTTTTCAAATTACGGGAGTAGTGATGAATAAGGATGTAATAGGTGTTGCGGGTGATCATGCCGGTTATGAATTCAAAGAGCAGATCAAGGCCTATCTTGAACAAAAGGGTTTTTCTGTTAAGGATTTTGGTGCCTGCCAATATGATGCATCAGATGATTATCCGGTTTTCGCCAGTGATATGGCTTCTGCCATCGCTAAGGGTGAATACAGCAGGGGGGTACTTTTCTGTGGTACCGGTATAGGCGCTTCCATTGCTGCCAACCGCCATAAAGGAGTGCGTGCGGCGCTCTGTTTTACCCCCGAGATGGCTACATTAAGCCGTAAACACAACAATTCAAACGTCGTCGTCCTTGGTGCACGTACGTTGTCTGTTGATTCGGCAAAGGAAATTCTCGATGCCTGGCTAGAGGGAGATTTTGAGGGCGGAAGGCATCAAAAACGGGTTGAACTTCTTGATAATTTAAGCTGAAGCTTGCTCGGGCTTCTAAATGTGGGAGTGGTATATGAGTGATACATTGC
This sequence comes from Chitinispirillales bacterium ANBcel5, assembly GCA_029688955.1. Lineage (NCBI taxonomy): Bacteria > Pseudomonadati > Fibrobacterota > Chitinispirillia > Chitinispirillales > Chitinispirillaceae > Cellulosispirillum > Cellulosispirillum alkaliphilum. Next base: position 51,120 of record JARUKZ010000004.1, read on the forward strand.
AAAAAGAGACTGAGGTAAAATCAGGAAGAAAACGTGCTGACTGGGATGAGTATTTTATGCAGATTGCTCATCAGGTTGCTACCCGTTCCACCTGTGACAGAAAGCATGTGGGGGCCGTAATAGTGAGAGATAAAACAATTCTTTCGACCGGCTACAATGGAAGTATACGACAGATGCCACACTGTGATGATGTGGGGCACATGATGGAAAATACCCATTGTGTGGCAACTGTTCACGCTGAAGCAAACGCTATAATCCAGGCAGCCAAAAACGGTACGGCAATAAACGGCGCTGACATCTATGTAACAGCTTCTCCCTGTTGGAACTGCTTTAAACTCATCGCAAACAGTGGCATAAAGCGCATCTATTATCATGAGTTTTACAGGGATGAAAAAGTCATCACTGTGGCAAAACAAGCGGGTATAGAACTGATAAACGTTTGCCAGTCATAAGGACTGTTTCTCAACTTTCTACCTTTTAGCTTCACAGGTACTGCCGTTGCTTATCTCTTACTGTAGAGGGAGGGTTAGGTGTATGGCTGAGCAAAAGAGTAGGATCAAAAGGGGGAAAGTTCTGCTTGGTACTTCCGGGTGGACCTATGAACACTGGAAAGAGCGCTTTTATCCCCCCAAACTTGCCAAAACCAGGTGGTTTGAATATTTTGCCGCTCACTTTGATACTGTAGAGCTTAACGCTTCATTTTATCGCATTCCAACCCAAAAAGCCACTAAGAGCTGGAATGCCCGTTCACCTCAAAACTTTCGTTTTTCCATAAAGATGTCCCGCCTTATCACTCACATCAAAAAACTGCAAAATTGTGAAAATGAGCTGCAATGGTTTTTCTCCGTCTTTGAGCCGCTGCAAGAGAAAATTAGTGTTTATCTGATTCAATTGCCCCCAAATCTAAAATTTGACCTGCAACGTTTAGATAACTTTCTGCAACAGCTTCCACCGCACAACAGGTATGCTCTTGAGTTCAGAAACCCCGCATGGTATGACAATCAAACCTATCAGTTGCTAAGGTCATACGATGCAATCTTTTGTATTCATGATATGGAGGGGATGAAAACAGAACGAGTAATTACCAGTAGTGATGTTTATCTGAGGTTCCATGGACATCAGGCACTCTACGGGGGTGATTATCCGGATGAAGAACTTGAGAGGTGGGCTGGTTGGATCGCTTCTCTTAGCAGAGAGGGCAAGGGGGTGATGGGGTATTTTAACAATGACCTCGAGGGCTATGCGGTGAAAAACTGCACCCACTTAAAAGAGCTGGTAGCAAAAAGATTATAGAAAATTGAAGGTGTAGCGTCCTTTGTGCTGGTGCTCCATTGATATTTGCACTCTATGGTTGTGTGGAGTATTGGGGCAGAAGAACTACATTTCTGCCCCTGTAAGTCAAAACCAATCAGGCCATCTGTCGTGACAGCTCTCGCAACTTGCGCACTCTGTCATCCATTGATGGATGAGTGCTGAAAAGAGAAGTCATTCCACCCTTAAAAGGATTTACGATGAAAAGATGGGCTGTTGCTTCATTGCCTCCCCGAAGTGGCATTGAACGTGCCCCCTGATGCAAACGTGTCAGGGCGTTTGCCAGTGCAAGTGGTTTGCCGCACATTTTGGCTCCCGCTTCATCAGCAGCAAATTCCCTTGAACGCGAAATCGCCATCTGAATCAACAGTGCTGCCATGGGGGCAAGTATCGCCAGAGCCAGTGCGCCAATGGCATTGCCCCGGTTATTGCTGCTTCCCCGCATACCGCCACCAAAAATAGCGCTCCATCTGACCATTGTTGCAATCATAGTAATAGCACCTGCAACCGTCGCGGCTACTGTGCTTATAAGAGTATCACGGTTTTTTACATGGGCCAGCTCGTGGGCCATCACCCCTTCCAGCTCATCCTGATCGAGCAGTCGCAGTATGCCTACTGTTGCTGCAACCGATGCATGGCTGGGGCTTCTGCCTGTAGCAAAAGCGTTGGGTGAATCGTTATTGATCACAAACACCTTTGGCATCGGCATCCCATTTTTTCGCGCAAGGTTCTCAACTACACTATAGAGCTGCGGTACATCAGAGGGACCTACTTCTTGAGCACGATACATTTTCAGCACGATTTTATCCGAGTACCAATAGCTGACAAAATTCATCACCCCGGCAAAAATCAGAGCAATGAGCGCCCCCTGAGACCCACCCAGCATATTGCCGAATACGACCAGCAATCCTGTAAGGGCAGCAAGTAAGAGAGTTGTTTTAATGGAGTTCATCTGTTGAACCTCCTCGTTTTAAAGGCTTACGGTGTCATTTCACTTAAAAAATAGTTAATAGTTTTCCGGACCGGGCATGGTAATTTTCCTGCCTTTTATTACGGATATTGACTATTTTTATTGGATCTTAGGGGGAGGGGAAGTACTGATAACTACTTAGGCAGATTTTAATAGTAAAACACCTACTTTCCCCGAATAATTATATTATAAGCAGAAAAATTGTTCTTTTGACCCGAGCAGGAAAAACCCTTTCTATGCAAAATTCCCCAGAAAAAGCCCGTTATGATGTGGTGATTATTGGTGCCGGCCCTGCAGGACTCAATGCAGGTATGAAGGTAAGTGCGCAAAAGGCTTTATCGGTTCTGCTTGTGGATAAAAAGAGGCCCTGGGATAAACCGATTCCCTGCGCTGAAGGGGTTGGAAAGCTGGGGCTGGAGGATGCTCTCAGTGTGGACCCTTCATGGATACGGCTTGTGATCAGCAAGGCGACCTTTTCTTCACCGGATAATACTTCGGTTACCTATGAAGACAAAAATAAGGGGTATATAATAGATCGCGCAAAGATGCAGTATGATCTTGCAAACACGCTTTCGGATAGGGGAGTGGAGTGCGTTTTTGGGCACAAAGTAGTAGCAGCTCAGCCACCACATAATGGGTACCGAAAGCTGGAGCTGGAAAATGGTACCTCTATTGAAGCTAAAATTGTGATTGATGCTTCAGGGCCGGTTGGTCTCCTGGGGCGGCAGGAGAATATCTGCTGGAAACCCTATGATCTTGAGCCTGCCTACCTGATTCATGCAAAGGGTGTGGATGTGCCTCTGGATGCGGTGCAGATTCAAACAGGGCAAAACATTGCACCCGGTGGTTATGCCTGGACCTTCCCGAGAGCTCAGGGTGAAGCCAATATCGGGGTGGTTGTTGGTAACCGCTTCAGGGCCAAAGTAAATATCCGCTCTCTTCTGGAAAACTACATAAATGAACACTACCCTTCCGCGGAAATCGTAAAACGTTTTTCCGGAACCATATCCTGTGGCTATAAAAGAGAAACCATCGCCTTGCCTGGGTTCATTAAAGCCGGTGATGCCGCAAATTCGATCAACCCGATCTCAAGGGCAGGAATTTCCGAAGCCCTCATTTCGGGAGCCCTGGCAGGTAACTGTGCCCTTGAGATGCTCACAGAAGAAAATCCAAAAGAATTACAGAAGATATGCAGGAGGTATGAAAAAAGCTGGTTTGAGAAAAGGGGAAGTCGCCATCTCAAGCTGGCACGGGTAAAAGCTTCATTGTACTCTGTCCCTGATGGTGATTATAACAGAGCGGCTAAAACTCTATGCGCTTTGTCTCCTCAGGAGATAACCATGTCCAGAATTTTCAAGGCAAGTCTGGGCAGGTTTCCCCGTCTGGTGTGGGCCCTGCGACACCTTATGTAGGTTGTTTGGTGTGTTCTTGCTTCTGCGTTGGCGGGTAGGGTTACGATAAACTGTTAGTCATCCACAATAAATAACCGCAGCACTGAGAGGTATGGACAGGTAGAACCGATGAAGTAAATCAGGGGTGCGTAGGCGTAAGGTAAAACCGGGGGCTCCCGGGCGGCAAACATTCAGTTCCCCGGGCGGAGCCGAGGGGTCCACACCCTGCGACATGCCCTGCGGAAATTTTCCTCCCAATCCCACACCCTGCGATATGCCCTGCGGAAATTTTCCTCCGTATCCCACACCCTGCGATATGCCCTGCGGAAATTTTCCTCCCTATCCCACACCCTGAGGTATCGCCGGGCAAAGTTTTGTCTCTCAATCCCACACCCTGATTTCTTCATAAAAAAACAAATATTGCTTGATCATGTATGTAATGATACAATTATACTCTTCTATCATATTGTCGTATTTGGAGTTATGTAAAATGTCGAGTGCTTTGATTCATGAATGGTTGGTAACAGTCGCAGGAGCAGAAAGCGTTTTGAGGTCGATATATAAACTGTACCCGGGAACGATCTACACGCTCTTTCATGATAAAGAAGCCTTAAAAGAAACACTGTTTGAAAAAATCCCCGTTGAGACATCACTGCTTCAAAAGATTCCTTTTGCAAAAAAACACCATCGCCTTTTTGTTCCTTTCTATCCCCTGGCAGTAGAGCAGCATGATTTAAGAGACCATAAGCTTATTATATCCTCATCCTATGCAGTGGCTAAGGGGGTGCTTAACTCCTCCGATCAGCTTCATATCTGTTACTGTCACTCACCGATGCGTTATGCATGGGACCTGATGTATGAATACCTTGAAGCGGAAGGGTTGGATAGGGGGGCGAAAAGTGTTATAGTACGTATGTTGATGCATTATCTCAGGATGTGGGATTATACCTCAGCAAACAGGGTCAATGAGTATGTGACCAATTCCCACTACATTGCCCACAGAATCAAAAAGTGTTATAACAGAAGGGCTAAGGTGATCTATCCGCCTGTAAATATCGATAATTTCAAAGTGAGTGATAGAAAAGACAACTACTTTATCACGGTATCGCGCTTAGTTTCCTACAAAAGAATCGATCTGATCATAAAAGCGTTTAACAGGTTAAAACTCCCTCTGGTTATAGTAGGGGATGGTCCTTCACGGAAAAAACTGGAAAAGATAGCTAACGGGAATATAGAATTTTTAGGCTATGTACCTTCGCCACAGCTATCAGATCTACTCAGTAAGGCCAGAGCGTTTGTGTTTTCAGCAGAGGAGGACTTTGGGATAGTGAACGTAGAAGCACAGGCAAGCGGGATCCCGGTTATTGCCTTTGGCCGCGGGGGAGCGCTTGAGACTGTGGTTGAGGGGAAAACGGGACTGTTTTTCAGAAACCAGACGGTAGAGTCACTTATGGAGAAGGTTCATGAGTTTTTGGCCACTGAAGATAGCTTTGACCCTCAGCAGATAAGAAAGAATGCTGAGCGATTTCCCCGATCAAGATTTGAAACAGAGTTTAAGCAGTTTGTGGATAATGCCTGGGAGCGATTCCCCTATAAAGGATAGGGAAGTTAGCTAAGGATCAGATTCTTATCTGCAGGCGGTTAAGCATTTCATGGTACTTGGTTAATGTTTCATCCACCACATGAGCAGGAAGCGCTGGTGCTGGGGGAGTTCTCTGCCAGGCAATGGAATCGAGGTAGTCCCGTACGTACTGTTTGTCGAAACTGTGCTGACTTTGTCCTTCACGGTACAGGTCAGCGGGCCAGAATCTGGAGGAGTCGGGAGTGAACAACTCATCAATAACGCACAGCTTCCCATCGATATACCCAAACTCAAATTTCGAATCTGCGATGATAATCCCCGCCTGAAGAGCTTTTTGTGCTGCAAAATCATAGAGTTTAAGGCTGGCTTCCCTCACCTCTGCGGCAGCAGTTTGACCAACGATTTCTACCATCTCTTCGAAAGTGATGTTTTCATCATGACCGGTATCAGCTTTAGTGGAGGGGCTAAAGATTGGCCGTGGAAGTTTTGATGCTTCTTTGAGGCCGGGTTGAAGCTTAATGCCGGAAATGGTACCAAATTGTTGATATTCTTTCCAGGCTGATCCACAGATATAACCCCTGACAATCGCTTCGATCGGAAGTTTTTCGGCTCGTTTTACCACCATTAAGCGATCTTTGAGATCCGGATAGTCATCATGGTGCCAAATAAACTGCTGATCCGTTGAATCTATCACATGGTTGGGGCAGATGGTTGAGGTTAGATTAAACCAATACCTGCTGATTTGTGTTAGAATAACACCTTTTTGGGGAATCAGTGTTGGAAGAATGGAGTCGTAGGCACTGATTCTGTCTGATGCGACGACCAGAAGCCTTTTGGAGTCTAGTTCAAAAAGATCGCGCACCTTACCCGTTTTGGCGGGAAAGGTGCGCAAAGATTGTTTCTTCATACAAGAAAGCTTTCGGATTAAACCAGTTTTTCAAAGTCTGCAAGAGTACCGTTATCCATGCAGCATTCGATGATTTTGCGTCCTGCTTTATCGAGTTTTGGAGTATTGAACTTCTCAATCTCTTTGATGAAAAAGTTACGCAGAATTTCAGCCCCGGCATCGAAACCTTCAGTACCGACCTCTGGTTGCTCATCTACTCTGAGGAGATCGTGTGGTATTGGTGTACCCTCGATTTGCATAGACTGCAGAGTATACCCCAAAATAGAGCTGCGTGAAGCGATAAGCTGTTCAGGCTTAAAGCGTGCCATACCTCTTCTTGCCAGATACTCCCGTGCGACCCACTGTGGGTTAAATGATACCCGGTATGCTCCGACATGCTGGTTTGGAGTAAGGGTATAGCGTACATCGGGTGCAGACTGGATCTGTCGTAGAAGAAGGTTTGCGTGGTCGACATATAATCCGGTTGCAAATGGCCAGTATGAACCCACACCTTCACTGGTCATCACGTCTGTTTCGGTGATACTTGGGTTTGCATGACCTCTGGGTGAAACCAGTCTCCACAGCCATCCAAGCGCAGGTGGAAGAATGTGAAGAAATCCAACCACACCATAAGATGGAGTTTCTTTTGTGCAGGGGGGAGTACGTATACCGAAGTTGCGTATATTAACCTCTACAACCCCATCTACACTGTCAGGAACCACGCGTCTGGGCAGAATTACTCTTGGGTTTGGACAAGGTATTCCCGGACTATCCTCAACGTGGTCCCAAATAAGGCATGATGAACCCGGTACAGCATCTATGCTTAAGAATATCAAAGGTTCTTTGGGATGAATAGTGATTTTTTCGAGATTAGGATCTGTTCCGTAACGTCCAATATGGTTAAGACGGACAAACCAGGCCTGTTCTGCGTCACATGCCATGATATAACCTTTACCGTCCTGGGCTTCATGGGGACACATAGCCATATCATCGGTCACAGGTTGCAGTGTGCAGGTTTGATTAAGCGAGAGATATCGTTTTTCTCCGTTGGTGACATTCTCTCCCATCAAAATACGTCCATCTTCTTCTCGATGAGCTTGTTCAAGCATTTCACTCTTTCCACTACCACTGGCACCTTCATGCATTATAGTGGTTGTGTTGTCGTATGGTGTTACTACCTGAACTGTGCTGGCGTGAAGCGTGAGCCATTTTTCGCATTCCCCAATAGTGAGCAGTGCCCCATAAACACCCTTTTTGGCACTTGGTCCCGGATAGAGGTTATAGGAGAAGATTTCATGGGTGCCATCCAGCCGGTTATGGACCACAACCTGTTTGCCGGAGAAGTGAGTATGGCGAAAAGGTGGCGCGATATAAAGAACACAGCGTACATCAAAATTTTCAGGAATCTCACCGGGATCGAGCATGCCCTGAAGATCAGCTAATCCTCCAATGAAAAAACCTGCGTTTTTAGGGGCTATCATTATTGCTCCGTAATTACTCTCACCGAGAGTGAACGCGGTAACAGCGAGATCCTGCTCTTTTAACCAGGCGAATGTTTCTTCTTTGAGGGGATCAAATTTATATCCAAAACGTTTCTCAAAACGAACCTTATCAGAGGGTTTTTCGTCACCTACAACCATACAGTCAGGGTCACGGCGACGCATATAGGTTTCATGGTAGTTTACGGAAAGGCCGTTTTTACATTTCGCTACGCTGGCTTCAACTACTTTTCCTTGTCCTTTAACATCATAAGAGACATCGAATGTTGTATTTCCTTTACCTCCCATGGCGAGCTCAAGCAATTCATCCCGATTAGCAGGAAAGGTAATACTTTTACAGTTTTCCAGTATATCGACTACCGGTTTTGGTACGTTTAGTTGATGCCAATCTTTGCTCAAATTAATTGTTTTCATGTGCCTCTCTTCTGAGAATGTGAGAAATACAATAGTGGATTGATACCCTTATAGAACACCATCCTTCTTATATTTGTTTTGTTACTTATTGCTGACTTTTCAAAAAAAAAGCCAGCAAAGCCATTGTACTGCAGAGTGCTCTGCCAGCCTATGTGATGCTTAATTATTCAAATCACCCCATTTGCATCCACTATAGCCAGTAAAAAATAAAGATTTCCAAGGTTATAGTCAAGAATAAACAGAGCGCTTGTTTATTGGGTAGCTAAACATTTAAAGAGTTATTCAGGGTTAAAATGTATACTCGTTCACCGCTAATGGTGCTTAAATCAGTGTAAGATAATTACTTTGCAGCGCGTTATATCCCCAATAATCTTCTCAAGCGGGGAGGGCGTGCCTTTTCCAGTAATTCAAGACGAACCTTTTAGCTCAGTAATATGCCCTTTTGGTCATCAAGTTTGGCCAACTGTTTTTCTGGCTGGAGTTAGATCTCCCTTAAGGTGCCCAAATGTGGTATCTTCGATACTGTAGGTTCTTGTTTCATCAGGACCTTTTCCCATGTACTCTTTTTCATACCTAGCTTATGGCATAGATGATTTCTGAATTAAAAAACGGTCCTTTTGGAAGGTTTCCAGTTTTATTGATGATTGTATACTCCTGGCGCATAACTTTTATTACAGTAAAAGTACCTTTCTTATTGTGGTCGCTTTGGAAAAAGGTTGTTCGGGAAAGAGTAGATTTGTTAGGACCTGTTTTGCTGGGGTAACAGGGGTGTGGCTTTATTCAGGAGCATTGCAAATTTTTTGGGGAAGGATTTAACTTCAAGAGTATAGTCATGATTGCAAAACAGAAGCAGATCAGCAGTGTCACGACCTGAAAGCCCAAACTTCCTGAACTCACAAACATTACTCTGCCAAAACGTTGTGATAGCCTTTTTTACTGAATACTTACGTTGAGTTGTGTCGCGCAGAAGTCTTGTTTTTAGTTGCGTGCGTAGTGATGAATCGATAAAAATCGATAAATCTATAAAACTGCTGAATTGGGGATAGGTAGAGATCTCTCCATCGATGATAACAAACCGCTTTGGTGTGAAGCTTACTGTTTTATCGGCAGTGCCGGTAACAGCGTTGTAGACTGGTTTATCTATTGTTTGACCAACAGAGAGGGCTTGAAGGTGCTCCTTGATGAGTTGGCAATCATTAGCCTTAGGGTGGGCGCCCAGAAGGCCTGTTGTGTGACGTTTAGCTCTGGGGAATTTATAATCATCGAGCGTCAGTATAATGCTTGGGGATAACAATGCATTGATTCTTTTGGAGAGAGATGATTTTCCCGTGCCCCCAGGCCCGCCAACAGCAATGAATGCAACAGGCTTATTGGTATTGGAAAAAGCCCCGATAATTGTTTGTGCAATAAATGTAGCTACTGAAGTACTCAAAATCATACCTCTAAATTCAGGATTAATGATATTAAATACATAATGGAGGGTAGTATTAGCATAAAAAAAGGGGGGGGGAGTAAACAAAAAAAGGGCAGCCTTTTGGGCTGCCCGTAGACATACGAGTCAAAAACCCGAGTTAGTCGAGAGTAATAGTAGTGATCGAATATGGCGGCAGAGAAATATCAAACTCTGAAGTCACATTGATCGACTCTTTAGAAGGTCCTGGAATACCACTTTCAGAGGTAAGGAGCTGCTTGGTAGCACTACCTTCGAAACCAGGGATGTTCACTGAAACATCTGCACGGGTTTCTGGGTATTTGTTGATAAGCATGAGTGACTTGCGACCATTGTCGTTAGACAGGTAGCTTGTTACGTTGTGGTTATCAACTTCAGTTTCGAGCAGCTGACCACGACCGATGCTGTGGCTTGCAAGTTTGAAAGCCCAGTAAGAAGGTCTTGGAACATTACAGCCATCAGGTGCTCCGGTACGTGAAAGGTATCCATAGTCTCCACCCTGTTCGGTTACATCGTTATGGATATCCCAGTATGAAGCCTGTTCGATATTGTGTCGTGCAAGCATACCGAGGTAATCGGCAACAAAGAGACCGTTTACGATGGAGAGTGTCTGTGGTCCTGGTTCGAAATCAACAGAGTTCCATTCTGTGAGCCAGATTTCGTAGTCTCTTCCAGGTTCACCCCATTCTTCAAGCTGTCTGCGAACATTAGGAATAATGTCATCGAGAGTTTGAGGTGATGAGAGCAACAATGCATCATTTTCTTCACCGGTAGTCTGTGGATAGTGGTGAACATTGATACCATCAGCGATATCGCCTACATGTTCAAGAACAACTCTGTTCCAGTCACCATCAAGAACACCAACGAAGGTTACGAGGATAGAAGGATCAACTTCTTTCATTGCTTTAATGAACTCACGTGTACGTCTTCCGTAGTCCTCTGCAGTGGTCTGGTGTGGATGCCAGTCACCGTAGAGTTCGTTTCCGACTTCCCAGAACCTTACATTGTCATCATTATCTACGTTATGATGACGGACCCAGTCTGCTGCGTCTTCAACTGTACCGCTACCGAAGTTTACGGTGATCATAGCTTCAGTATTTGTCTCGCGACAGAATTCGAGGAACTGATCAGTATCGACCATCCAGTCCTGTGCGGCGAGAACTTCTTTCCAGTTGTCGTCGTCTGCACGAAGACCACCGGGATAGCGAAGCACATGATGGTTAACCGCTGATACATATTCCTTAGTTTCAGGAAGAAGAAGGTCACCATCCCAAAGAGCTGCATTGATACCAAAAATACCTTCATTGATATCTTCAGTAACTACGTTGTTGAAATCACCTGTGATGTTAACAGCAATCTGTTCAGGCACAGGCTCTCTTCTTGCTTCTCTGTCATTGGTGAGACGAACGTTGTCGATTTTGAAAGTGTGGCTGGTACCTTCACCTGCAGGTTTAAAATCGAGAATTATGATGTTATCGAGGTTAAACACGCCGTTCTGTTCAGAGTCTGGTGGTTGGTAATGTGGGAACTTGTAGAAGTTTCTAAAAGGAACAACTACTTCGCTCCATCCGCGCTCGCCACCAGCAGAAGCGATCCAGATTTCGTTACCGGCATCGTGTACCTGCACATTAACAGCCTGGTACGCTCTTTCTGTGTAAAAGTCGAACTTCAGACCATAGTGGTTTGTCCAGTCGCGGTCTTCAGCAGGACGATTGTTTTCTTCATAGTTGTAGAGAACATCTACCCAGTCTGAAAGTCTGTAATTGATTTCAAGGGCATAACTGCCGCCATCTTCAGCGCCAGATTCTACGAAGTCAAAACTAACGGTTGATTTTGGTCCTGTAGAGGTGGTCCACACTTTGTCGATTTCACTTTCAAAATCGTGAAGCATGTGATCTGGTGCATCAGAGTCGAATGCATCCCAGTAATCGTCAGGGTTAATATAATCAGGAATTTCTTCAATGAAAGTAACATCACTTACAAAAAGAATTACCGGATCATCCTCTGCAACATCGTTTTCTCCAACACCAACAGAGAATCTAAGTTCGTTGATGTTTTCCCAGTCCATCTGTGCGATAAGTTCAGAACCGGCTTCATCACACCAGTATCTTCCCTGATCGATAAACTGACGGATAGGGATCATGAAGTAGTTCCACTCTTCTTCGATTGGTCCGTAGTCACCAAGTAAAACTCGTGTTTGAGTTTTATGACCGTTGCTTTCATCATCGAGCAGACCTAAATGGATAGTACTTGTTCCCGGACCACCCTTTGCCCAGAACGCCAGACCTGCAGTACCGTCATCACGGTAGTCTGAAAGATCGATAGTTCTTGAGCCAAGAGAGATTGTAACACCTGACCAGTCGGTTCCATCGAGATAACTGGTAAAAACTGCGTCACCGTCTGGAGTGGTCTGGACATTGTATGCAGTCTGTCCACCATAAACGTAGGCAAATCCCCCAGCTGGCACATCACCATCGGTGAAAGTTGCAAAAACTTCGGTTTCTGGCTTATCAGAAGGGATGGAAGGGATAGACTCTTCACGCTGATCCCAGTACTCTACTTCAACCATTTCAGTTGGTTCGACAGCATCACTTACGATAAAGATGTCTTCAACCCAAACAGTAAATTCTGGGTTTTCGTTAGCTTTAATTTCGATACGAAATTCTTCAACAAGATCCCACTGAAAAGGTTCTGGTACTTCAACCTCGTTTCTTGGATCCCAGTACACACCACGACGACCGAAGTCTCTAAGTGGTATAGTAATCTGTGTCCATTCATCGGTGATACCACCGTATTGGTTAATAGGAAGACGAACAACAGTTTTTTTACCATTGTTGGCTTCATTATCTACCAGACCAGCAGTTGCTATTTCACCACCGTTTTTCCCTTTGATCCAGAACTGAAGTGCTCCGGTTTCGTAGAGAGGTTCAAGGTTATAGGTCATATTCCAGAGACATACAGCACCACCGGAAAAGTCTGAAGCATCAAGATCAAACTGAAGTGCTACTTCACCGGTATGTCCTGATTCCTCGGGAATCCATACTCTTGATTCATCGGGATAGTGGTATTCAAATCCACCGGAAATAAAATCATCATCAAAGAAACGGTAGACCACATTTCCTTCTGAAGCTGGTACAGCACCTGAAGCATCTTCTGCATCAGGCGAAGTCGTTTGGAGCTGAACACCGCAACCAATAAGAATTGCGGCACCCAGAACAAGCAGTAACAGAGAGTTGAATCGTTTTTTCATAAAACTCGTCCCTTACGGTTAAAATGAAACAGTTAAGAATAGTTCTGGTTGTATAAAACTTGCGTCAGATTTATCATCACCTACTTTAAGTTCTTTGTTTGTGCTGGTGAAAAGAGCGGTAAGAGAGCCACCTTCGGTAACTTCATAACGCAGGCCACCTGAAAGAATTGACTGGGTTTCGGTAGCATCTTCACCAGTAATGTAATCATAATCAGAAACCAAAAACATCATTCCGCCAAGAAGGCTGAATCGTTGGAAGAAATTCCAGTTCAGATCCAAACCGACCAAATTGTTGGTCCATGAAGTTCCTTCTAAGCCATGTGCCCCTGGTTGTTTTGCTTCAGAGTGGTTAAAGGTTGCACCGATAATGAAATGTCTGTCCAGGTTAGTTACACTGGAAACATCAAAACTTCCGCCGATTTGAAAGTCGATAAATTCAACTTCAGGGAACTCAAGAACTACACCCTCCTCTATTTCTATACTTTCCCTGCTAATGGATTTAAGGGAATGAAAATTACTTTTTAGCTGAAGCGCTCTGTCCAGTAAAGAAACTCCAAAAGACCCCTTTATACCCTGACGGTCGGGTGTAGCAAGTCCATAAGGAAGAGTAAGCTGTGTATAGGGGTTAAGTCCCCAGGGGCTAGCTTTCAATTCGCTATCAATACCTTCGTGATTAAGAGAATTGATCTCCTCCTCAGTAAGATGGCGGTGAATGTTATTTCTAAGGGCCTCATCCTGAGTTAAAATAGAACTGGTGTAGGATAACTTTTGTACAGGACGACGGTCTGTGTATCCGCCAGTACCATCGGATGCATACTTAAACACATTTCTATACATTGCATCGAAAATGTTATACAGTTCCGGAGTGTTATTACCGCTATGCAGGATAGGTCTTGTACCAATGAAAGAAGGGCTTTGTGCAAGGTCGTTACGAAAGCCTTCTTCATTGTAGAGAAAACCACCCGAGGCCCTGAAGGTGCTGTTACCAAGATCAATACGGCCAAAAACATTTGCATTGAATGCTAATCCTTCGGTAGTAGGCAATGGAACAGAAACTGAAGTTGTATCATCAATGAATACTTCTTCTGTTTTTTTAGACCTTCTGATACCGTTAGCAAAATAAGAAGTTCTGTAGCTAGAGTCGACAGAAAATGCACCTTCAAGCTCAACCCCAAAATTTATAAGGTCATCAGGCATAAACAGAGCATTAGTTGCATTGGCGCGGCCAACAGTAATACGGGTGTGTTGGGTGTCTACTCTGACATTACCATGGGCTGACCTGTGATTATCAAATATATTCATATAAGTAAGTCCGAAACCAAGGCCGCGGTTAACATCGATTTCGAGATTTGATCCCAGTGCATATTTATCCATTTGTGCTGGTTCATGAGTAACTGTGCTCTCTGTTGTACCTGAGCTGCGAAGTCTTGAACCAAAGAAGTTTAGGTGTACACGGTCAACAATAGGATAAAGCTGTACATCGGCTCTTAGGTCAATACCAGGTAATACTCTCATATTATTCCCCAAAAATTCCTCTCCCATTGCAATTTCACGCATTTGAGCGAATACTTCCGGCTCAAAGAGGATCTCCATATCGGGGCTCCAAACAGTTAACGGGCTGATACGTTTATGGAAATGACCAGCAGAATATCCTATCATGTTGTTTAGAACAGAACCATCAACACTGATCCAACGTGTAAAAATTGGGTTTGAAGGATCACCGAAGAAGTTTCTCCAGTCCTGGTGCATGCGAAACATAGCCCGAGCTCCCAGAGCAGTATTGGGACGTGCAGTAATATCAAAATCAACCGATGTGAAAGAAATACCTTCACTTTTTCTGGCATTTTCGTTTGCCAGGTCGCTGCCGTCACTTATTCTGGAATTTAGGAACTGAGATCTGAATTCACCACCAAAATGGATGCCGGCTTTGGAGAGTACACTATTGACCGTACTTTCCAACTGGTCAAGGCGCTCTTCAGTGTCGCTTGCCGCCCACGTACTCATACTTATTACAAGAGCGAGAATGAGAACCTTTCTCATAATGTTAAGCCTTTCTTTACTGAGATGATTATTGTAGTTATGTCTGTTTTTTACTGTATTCATTTTTAAAACCATGTTTTTAGTTCAAGGGTTACAACTGGCATTTTCCAATTATTATCGCTAAATTCTTTATCTTCATGAGTCATGTATTTGAATCTACCATTGAGCCAAACTCTTTCGAGCATGCCAAGGTCGAAGCCGATACCATACGCCCTGTCTACGAAGTTTATAGGAACGTTAACGAACTCATTATTTAGGTGCATCCATGCTTTTTGGGAGCGCCAGTTTTCTAAACCAAAAAGACCAAGTATGTAGAAGTTGTTGGTAATTGCAATGGCTGGTTCCAATCTTAGGTAAAAAGACCAAAGTAAAGATTCTTCCGACTTGTCATTGAATTCAAGTAAAGAGAATGAACGAGAAACTCCGTTAATGGCCGCGTATCCACCAACAAACAGATCGTTGTTGTAACCAACCAGTCTACTGATACAGTAAGCTATATCTGCCTCAAGATTGAAGGTAAACTTCCTGTTTTCTGGTACAAAAGAGGTGTTGGTATAGATTGTATCATCTTCACCTAAGTAAATGGCTGACTCGTTAAAAACAGTAGAATAGGCCATGAGGGTATCGTTTTCCTGAGTAACAATGCTACGATCACCGCCAAATCTACTGTTCAGTTCGACTTGTTTTGCATTGTCATAGGCGGCAAATCCATTGTACACGGACATAAAATCAGCTCTTAGTCCGCCACCATGGTGTCCAACCGGGTTTAGGTATTCAGTGCGGAAAGCAAAAGATTCATCGCCAAGACGCTTGTTGTATTTATTATCAAGTGAATGGTCGAGAAGATTATTACCCCATCTGTTGTATGAAGACTGGAAAACCGGATACAGGTCGGGGCTGTTCAGTCGATAGGGGAAGTAGAGTACATCTTTTGATGGATCGATCTGAAAATGCTGGCCGTATTTAACTCTGAAATGACCATACCCACCAAAGTCGGGGTTTAAGGTAACTTGTGCACCGGCCATATTTTGAGTGTATGGAGAACCTTCACCTCGGCCAATGAATTTCCCCGGTCCCACCATATTTGAGCCAAATGCGTAGAAACCATCTACTGGTGTTGCAAAGGAAAATGGTGAGTAAAATCCAGGACTTATATAAGCCAGATCGAGTTGGAATGGCAATCTCCCATCAACGTCAAACTGTGCATAAAAGGCTGGAGTTAAATCTGAAGATGTTTGTTTGGAACTGTCTATTATACCCTCTGCATTGGAAATTTTCCAGGTAGTATCAATCTTTCCAAGTGCAAAGTCGGTATGAAGAGAGATGTTATCGGTGATGTTGCCTTTAAGATCAAGAGAAAAGACTTTTGGTTCTTTATAAAAACCTCTTCCTGCTGAGAGCAAGTTGCCGTCTTCATCGTAGATATATTTATGAGCGAGTCTAGTGCCAATATCTGCACCGGGATTTATGGTACCAATCCTAAAATGATTTTTGAAAACGTTCCCTCTCTCATCATTTGTAGTATAGATAACATCTTCATTATAGAGAATGCCAAGGTAGTTTGCACCGATATTTAGATCTCCAAGAAGATTGCGGGATGCTATTCTTGTGTGAAGAGCTTTTCTGTAGGAATCACCAACACCATGAGATTTGTATGGAGTATCGTCCCCGGCATAGGATCTATCGGCCATTTCAATGTATTCACGTTCAAAGTTGTCGAAACGCTCAAAAGTTCCGTAGACAAAATTAAAGTAAATGTCGCCAGGAAGCATTATACTTTCAAGGTTGAAACCATTAAACGGTTTTTTGTTCCATGCGGCGCGTCCGGTTCTAACTCCCCTTGCGATATTATACTCATAGAATCTGGCTACCGGCTGTTCGACCTCAAAAGGCAGAAATTCCCAGGCAAAGTTACGTGGTTGAGCTTTCCAGATTGTAAGAGGTGAAGCCTCTGTCCAGATGGTATTACCCATTCTAACCCAAAAAGATGCTGGGATTGTTCTGACTGCAAGTCCTGCATTCATGTCTTCATGAATAGCGGCAGCATGTCCGTCTTTGTCATGGAGCCCGGTACCAATACGATGGCTATCAGATCCGGTTATTCCGGTGAATGTGTGCTGAAAACCGATCCTGGAGTATAAAACAGTGTTTCTACCAGGTCGTACAGTCATACCCAGACGGAATAGGTTTTCGTTGCCGCCCCAACCAGACTGCAGGTATGTGTTGTCCTGAGACATGTAATCAGGGTAAACAGTCGCATTGTGAAAACGCGTATTAAAACGAGCTTCTCCGGAAAAGGAGATAGGGCTGGAGCCGCCAAATACGTACGTTGAGAGAACTTTGGATTCTAACCTATCCACCGAACTCGAAAGGCTGTCTATTCGTTCTGAGATAGGAACGGACTGAGCATGAGCTCGTTGCATCCCCGCCCCCAGAGCGATAGTAACAGCTACTATGCTACTTAAGCGATGAATCAGTTTAATCAAACGGACCTCCATATAAAACCGGTTATAGGATTAGTTAATTGTGTTCTGTTTTTTTTTAGTGACTGAAATAAAATTGCCGTTCAAGTGATAGGGGACTGCTTACTACTTCTGCTATTTAAGCCCTTAGAAAAGAGAACGTACCTGCTCGTTATTATGATATACTGCATAGTGTTATACTGCCCAAACCTTCACCTAAATGTTATTACAATTATGTCTAATATAATTAAATTCATTAAAAAGGTTTAAAATAATTTCAAACAAGACAAACATTTCCCTATCGATGGTTATAATAAGTATTAAGCTGCTAAAAAGGGGAACTATATTAGGGTAATTTTAGTGTATTACTATCTTATTTCTTATTAGCTCCTGCGCATTCTAACTATATTCAAATTTATTATTGAAATCAAAGCAGAGAAAAATCAATATTTTTTAATTTGGGATCCATTTGCGGGAAAATCGAAAACAGAGGCTTAGATATAGCTGAATTATGGTCAAAACCCACAAAAAAACACTATTCAATAATATATATAGGTTACTATTAAACGAAGAAATGATTCTCTCAAATTTGTTTGCCAAAGAAATAACCATATGATATTTTCCACCTAGATATATATTGGGTTTTTTGGCAAATCGGAAAACGATTTAAATCTTTTATACTGAAACCTGAAAAGGGGATACTGAATGAATCTAAAAAAATTACCAGCGTATAAGTTTTTTCTGGTCGGCGCATTATTATGCGGCCTTGTATCTTTTCATTGTGGAGGAGATGCTGCTTTTCCCCGTTCAAAGACTCTTTATCTTGCAGGATCTCAGTGGGGTGGTCCAAATACCTTTAACCCTCTTTCAAATATGCCAGATTTTCCTGTAGGTGGTAATTATAATTTAATGTATGAACCACTCATGGCATTTAATTCTTTAAGCGGTGAAATGGAACCACTTCTCGCCAAATCGGTTGAAAGTTCTGATGAAAAAGTCTCTGTAATCATGGACTCTCGTGCACAATGGAGCGATGGAGAGCCGCTTACTGCAGCTGATGTAAAATTCACTTACGATCTTAGCAGAGAGTACAGAAGTGCTCCGACCCGTTTTGTTCTTGATTACATCTCTGAGGTCAAAATTGATACAATTATAGACGAAGAAACGGAAGAAGGCTTCGAACGAGTAAGCTTCTATATCAATGAAGAGCGCAATAATCCTCTCGTTGTAATGGACTTTCTGCAGTCTGTTCGTATTATCCCTAAACACGTGTTTGAAGCGGAACTTGCACAGGTTGATGAATTTCGCTCAATTCAGGAAAAAAAGTTCGATGAAAATCCTGTGATTTCGGGACCCTATAATCTGCACAGCTACAGCAGCGAAAGAATCGTTTTAGAGCGTAGGGAAGACTACTGGGGTAATGAAGCACTGTTTGACGGTCGTCTTCCACAACCAAAGTTTATAATTCATCCAATCTACAGAAGTAATGATGCTTTTGGTGTTGCGCTGAATCAGGGTAATCTTGATTTTACTTCAACTTTCATCCCAAGAATTCAGCAGAGGTTTAGACATCAGATAGCGACATGGTATGATGAAGAGCCATATTACCTGCCTGCTTCAATACCTATGCTTATGATCAATAATAACCGCCATCATCTTGCAGACAGAAATGTACGAAGAGCAATGGCATTTGCTATAAACTACGAAGATATTCGTGAACTTGCTGTTTCTGGTTACAGCCCGGAATTAAAAGCCGGTTTGGTTTTGCCTTTTGGAATCGAAGAGCCATATTTCTCAGAAGAAGATATTGAAGAACTTGGGACTTATTACAACCCTGAAAAAGCAAAACAGATTCTTGCAGATGCCGGATATACCTCAGAGTTTGATGATAATGGGAATCTGGTTGAAATGAGAGGCCCGGATGGTGAAAAACTACCTACTCTATCTGTAACATCTCCAGCCGGTTGGACAGACTGGGAATCGATGGTGCGTATAGCTGTTAGGGGTATGAGAGCTGTGGGGATAGATGTTCGTGAAGGTTTTGTTGATGCGAGTCAATACTGGCAGGTTATGCCTGTTGGAGAGTTCGATCTTCTGATGCATACTCCTTCTACTTCTGTTACTCCTTCAAAGCCCTGGTCGCGCTTTAATGAAGTTATGTCTTCAAGAAACTGGAGTCCTGAAGGTGAAAGGATGAATGAAAATCAGGGCAGATATAACGATCCTTCAAGCGAAAACTACAATCCTGCAGTTGATAGCCTCTTGAATGTGATTCCTAATCTTACTGAAAAAGAGCAAAGAGTTGCTGCTTACAGAGAACTCAACAGGATATTTATGAAGGACCAGCCAACTCTTCCTATGGTTTACAGGCCCGAACAGTACTACACTTTCAGTACACGGCACTGGGAAAATTTCCCCACAGCAGAGAACCCATATGCTCCGCCACAGCCTTTGACCTTTGGTATAGGTACAAGAATTCTATGGGAACTAACCTCTGCAGCAGAATAGGAGTTATTTGATGCTGAAGCAACATCCGACACTTAGATATATCGTATTACGCGCTGGATGGTATTTTATAACCTTTCTGGTTGCGATCTCAATAAACTTTTTCCTGCCCCGTCTGGGGGCAGGAAATCCCGTTGATGTTATAATGGGGCAGATCGGGCAGGGACTCGATACTCAGACTGCACGAGAAAGAGAAGATGATTTTTTAATTGACTTTGGCTTGGCTGAAGTAGACGAAGCTGGAAATGTGCTTCGTGATGAAAATAATCAACCGGTCAGTACTTCATTGTGGAGTCAGTATTTCAGTTATTTTGGAATGGTTTTACAGGGTGATTTGGGAACATCGTTCATGAATTATCCCAGGGGGGTTACAGAATTAATCAGAGAAGCACTTCCCTGGACTCTTGCGCTTCAGATACCGACAATCCTTTTTGGATGGATTATAGGTAATGTACTTGGTGCACTTGCTGCCTATAAAAGAGGTGTTTTTGATAAGGTACTGTTCCCCCTTAGCCTTCTTACCAGTGCAGTACCGTTTTTTGCCTTTGGACTTATTTTGGTTTACTTATTTGGTATTCACTGGCAGATTTTCCCATCCATCGGCGCTTATGGGCAGGGATTGATGGAGGGATTTAACTGGCCTTTCATCTCAAGTATCGCATACCACTACGTACTGCCTTTTTTCTCAATATTCATGATACTTGCCGGTGGACAAGCAATTGGAATGCGTTCAATGTGTATTTATGAGCTTGGTACCGATTATATCAAGTATGCCAAATGGCTCGGTGTAAAGGAAAGTAAGATTGTCTACTATATGTTTAGAAACGCAATGTTGCCTCAGCTTACCGGACTGGCACTTTCTCTGGGGATGATGATCGGTGGAGCTTTGATTACTGAGATGATTTTTTCATATCCCGGATTGGGTTTAAGGATGCTTGATGCAATTCAAAACAACGATTATCCTCTCATTCAGGGAATTACTCTCCTTGTAACAGTGTGTGTGTTGGCTGCTAACTTCTCTATAGATATACTTATAGGGTTTCTTGACCCACGAGTAAAAGCTGGGCAAAGGGGATCATAACAATGAAATTACTTAAAAATCTTTTAAAAACACCTGCATTCTCAATTGGTATGGGGCTGTTTCTGACCGCACTTTTTATCGCTCTTGTGGTACCATTCTTTTATGATATTAATATAGCAACAAGAGTAGGTCCTGCCTATATGCCTCCTAATAGTCAGCACTGGCTTGGGACCAATCATATGGGCTATGATATGGTTTCATTACTGATTGATGGATTGAGATCATCAATGTATGTAGGGCTTCTTGCCGGATTAATCGCAACATTTACAGGTACATTTCTTGGAATATACGGCGGTTACAGAGGTGGATGGCGTGATGATTCAATCAACCTTTTTACTAATCTTGTTTTGGTTATTCCACAGCTTGTGATTGTTATATTGATAAGCAGTATGTTAACTGATGGGCGTTCACTTACTCTCATTGCTTTAATTATTGGATTTACGGGGTGGACCTGGAGTGCAAGGGCTGTCAGGGCTCAGGCTGCGAGTATAAAAAGCAGAGATCATATCGGCCTTGCAAGGGTCAACGGCTCCGGTACAGTAAGCATAGTATTTAAACAAATACTGCCTTACTTACTATCCTATGTATTTATGGTATTTATCATGCAGACTGCATCAGGCATTTTAACTGAAGCATCGATTAGTATGATTGGGCTTGGCCCCTTTGATACTGTTTCACTTGGAACCATTCTAAACGATTCTATGAGAAATGAAGCGCTCAATGATGGTGCTTGGTGGGCATTTATTCCTGCTGTTATCCTTGTAACGTTGATAGCTTTTGCACTTTATGTAATTAATACGTCTATGGAGGGCGTGTTTAATCCACGTCTGCGTAAATAGGAGATCCTATGGCGATAACTGATATTGAAAAAAATAAAACACCTGGAGATAAAACCGAAAAGGTAGGTTCCGGAGGGAATACCCCAATTTTTGAGGTTGATGATCTTCACCTCCATTACCTTACCAGGTTTGGCGACAAAATCCCCGCCGTTGCAGGTGTATCATTTTCTATGAAACAAGGGGAAGTGCTTGGTATTGCCGGTGAATCAGGTTGCGGAAAATCGACCCTGGTTAATGGATGTATGGGGCTTTTCATACCACCACTCAATCCTACTTCCGGTGATGTTCGTGTTGCGGGTGAGTCAATCATGAGTAGAACACATGCAGATGTAAGAAAAAATGTGTTGGCAAAAAAGGTTGCTATGATTCCCCAGGGAGCGTTTAATTCTCTAAATCCAACCCGCAAAATCAAAGACATTGCTGCAGATATGATAGCAAGTCACGAAGGTAATGTTAATAGAAAAGAGCTATATGAACGGCTGAGGGATCGTTTCAATCTTATTGGAATGGATCAGAGTATCTTAAACTCTTATCCTATCGAAATTACAGCAGGAATGCGTCAGCGTTCAGTTATAGCTATTTCTACTCTACTGAATCCAAAAATGGTTATTGCTGATGAGCCAACATCCGCTCTTGATGTTACGACTCAGAAATCTGTAATTAAAATGATTTTCGATCTACTTGACAAGGGAATCTTTTCAAGTATGATCTTTATCACTCACGAATTACCGCTTCTGCGCCATGTGGCAGGACGTATTGCTATCATGTATGCGGGGCAGTTAGTCGAAGTGGGAACAACAGATCAAATCGTTTTCGATCCAAGGCATCCTTATACTAAAGCACTTATGGGTTCAATGTTAAGTGCTGAGCCTGGCCAGAAACAGAGAAAACCGGTTGCAATTGAAGGTGCTCCGCCCAATTTGGCAAAGCCAATTTTCGGATGCCGTTTTGCAGAAAGGTGCCCTGAAGCCAGAAAAGATTGTAAGGGAAAAGAACAGGAAATACGAATTGTCGCAGACAGACAGGTGAGGTGTGCTTATGCCAGTTGAAACTGATATCTTTAACGCACAGAATGTTACCTGTGTTTTTGGTCATGGTAAAAAAAGAGTCACCGCAGTAGATGATGTAACATTTAAAATCTGTGATCAGGAGATTGTGTCTTTAGTAGGGGGATCTGGATGTGGCAAAAGTGTTCTTGCCAAACTTATGCTTAGTCTTCATAAGCCTACATCTGGTGTTTTTCTCTACAAAGGAAAAGTGATTGAGGATCAAAAGGAACACTGGAGAGAGGTGCAACCTGTGTTTCAAGACCCTTTTAGTTGCTTTAATCAATTCTTTACCATTCGCTCACAGCTAAAAGATTCTTTTGGTATCATAAAAGAAAAACCATCTAAAAAAGAGATCGAAGAGAGAGTGGACCAGGCTCTGCTTGCTGTGAATATTAAGCCTCATGAAATCGAAGGTAAGTATCCCTTTGAATTATCGGGCGGACAGATGCAAAGAATGCTTCTGGCCAGAATTTTTATTCTGAGACCAAAAGTGCTTATTGCAGATGAACCAACCAGTATGGTAGATGCCTGTGTAAGAGCAAATATTCTCGATTACCTTATGAAGCTTAAAGAAGAGCTCAAAATGACAATCGTATTTATTACTCACGATATTGGGCTTGCTTATTATGTAAGTGACCGGCTCTTTATTATGCATAAGGGTAAAATTGTGGAACAGGGTTCTCCAGATGATGTAACCCAAAGACCACAAAGCGATCACACAAAGCAGCTTCTTTCGGATATTCCGGATATCCACAGGGAGTGGATTACTGCTTAGATAATACTTTTGGATAGAATAGTAAAGGGGGAGGTGATCATAGGTCAACCTCCCTTTTTTTGTGTGCCATGCATGGCACTTCTCTATAGGATGAAAGTTCCAAACGGGCGCAGTCGGTTGCGAACCGTAGCAAAGGGCAAGGTTGCTACTGCGAAGTAGAGACTGAAAGAAGCCTGAGGCAAAAGGTGGATTTGACGAAAAGAAATCGGATATAAGGCATAGCAGGCGGGTAACCGAGCAATGGATTGGAACGCCCAATAACCGACCGTAACCCTGCAGTGTAAATCCGGCAAGTTTACCTGAAAGAGGGGTGTCTTACCATGGGAGGTCTCCGTTCCGAGAGGAGTGGAGAAGTCAGCAGAGGCCATAGTATTGCCGTGAAAACGGGAGAAGGGCCGAATTTTCAAATCAAGAAGCAGTTAGTTGCAGACCTGTAAAAGCTATGATACTTGCAGAAAAACATGTAGAACGACAGATAAATCTGCTGGATGCAGAAGAATGGCGGGAGTGTAGCCCACCGGTGAGAGGGGAAGACGTATTCGACTCTGATACTGGCAGGGTTAGCAAGCAATGGCTTTCAGAGTGTGCAAAAGAACGAGTCTTGACAAAGCGACTACTCGAAGATGTTGCCGATTTGGGTAATCTGGATCGGGCATGTCGCAAAGTAGTATCCAATGGTGGTTGTGCTGGAGCGGATGGGATGAAGACCTCTGAGTTGAGAGAATGGTTCTCCCGAAATGCTCCAAACCTTCGCACCAAGCTCTTGTCTGGAGAGTACCGGTCAGAAGCCGTGCTTGAGGTGCAAATACCCAAAAGTAACGGGGGTAAACGAACGCTGGGCATACCGACAGCAATAGATCGGGTGGTTCAGCAGGCCATAGCGCAGGTACTGAGTCCCAGATATGAGCGGATTTTCTCCGATTACAGTTACGGGTTTCGCCCAAACCGCTCCGCTCATGAGGCACTCAGAACAGCGGGCGCATTCATAAGAGCAGGGCGGGAATGGATTGTTGACATTGACCTGGAGAAGTTTTTCGATACGGTCAATCAACAAAGGCTTATGTGGCTATTAAGTCGCAGAATCGGAGATAAACATCTTCTCAGGACAATCCACAGGATACTCAGGTCTGGTATCCTGAAGGGTGGTTTTGTTAGTCAAAGGATTAGCGGAACACCACAGGGAGGCCCTTATCCCCGCTTTTATCAAACATAGTGCTTGATGAGCTGGATAAGGAACTTGAGCGTCGCGGACATACTTTTGTACGGTATGCAGATGATCTTCGTATCTTTGTTGTAAGTAAAGAGGCAGCTTTGCGGGTGATGGGTAGTACTACTAAGTACATAGAGGCCCGTCTTCGCCTGAGAGTAAACAGGGAGAAAAGCAGAGTGTGCAAGGGATGGAGTACTGATTTCCTTGGGCACAGTCTGAACAGAGACGGTTCGCTCATTCTAAGCAAAGAAAGTGAAAAGCGTTTTCGGCAAAAGATGCGTCAAGTTACCTGTCGAAGACGTGCGATCAGCTTACAATGCCTTATTACAGAACTCAACACTGTACTTCGGGGGTGGCTGTATTACTTCAGGTATGCTGAGATGAGAGGACGATTGATAAAACTAACGAGCTGGTTACAACGTCGTCTTCGTTGCTTTAGATTGAAGCAGTGTAAAAGAGTCATTGGTATAGTACGCTTCCTCAGGAGCAGAAAAATACCTGAATGGCAATGCTGGATAATGGCACTGTCTGGTAAAGGATGGTGGCGATTATCCGCTACGCCACAGGCTCATGAAGCAATGAACAACAAATGGTTTTATCATATCGGCCTGTTTAATTTGATGGATAACTACAAACGTTTGAAATTTGAAGAAACCGCCGTATACCAACAGGTACGTACGGTGGTGTGAGAGGCTTATGAGGCTGAGGGTAAACCCTCATCCTCACAGCCTACTCGATTGAGGGTGGTCTGCCATGCACGGCATTTTTAGCTATAAAACGTGTAAAAAGGTAATTGATAACACTCTGTTTGTGAGGCAGCAACATACGGTAACCTGGTGTAGCAAAATTTGTCATGTCCAGGAAAATGGTGATGGTATAGAGCACCACAAAAGGACCTTGGAGCACTGAGATGTAAGTGGCTCTGCCAAAGTCGATTTATATGATCTGACAACTCAGATTAAACGTTTAAACCCAAAATAACGCCGTATTTCACCAGATGCGTACGGTGAGGAGATTTGTAAGAAGGGTATTACCGCTCATTCTCAAGACCCAATCTATAAATCAAACCTCAAACAAAAACTGCTGCCTACCAGGCAACCAGTACCATTTTCAAAGCATACGCATACCTCTTCTGCTTCATTCATAGTAAATGTTTCAATATTGCAGTTTCCTGCATGTTTTTTGCTGATAATCATAACTGGCACTTACATCCCTGCAGTGAAAACCCAAAATCATCACTTTAAGTAGTTTCATCAGATCCGGTTAATATAGACAAAGGAATTACCATGAAAACCAAAGAAGTAATTCTCAAAAATAAAAACCAGATGCCAAAGAGAAATCCATTTGCCGGCTCCTTCTCTTTTGGCCGAAATAGTGATATGGAGCCACCGGTTCTGTCTGTAGAGGTCGAAGAGCTGGATACGCGGGACCTGCCTTTGCTCTCAAGGGACAGTGATGTTGTAGCGTTTGCTCCCGTAATGCCTATGAAGCTCATTGAACCTGTGAAAGTGCAGTTAAGCGAAGCAATGCGTGAACAATCTGTAACATGGGGAATAAGGGCAACAGGTGCAGACACTTGTCCCTTTTCAGGTAACGGTGTTGTTGTGGCTGTTCTGGATACTGGGATCGATTCAAAACACAAGGCTTTTGATGATGTTCAGCTGATTCAACGGGATTTTACCGGAGATGGGGATGGTGACCCTAATGGACATGGAACTCACTGTGCGGGAACAATTTTTGGAAGAGATATTCAAGGAATACGAATTGGAGTGGCAAAAGGGGTAAAAAAAGCATTGATAGGAAAAGTTCTGGGTAATAACGGTGGTGGATCTACAGAGCAAATTATGAGTGCAATAATGTGGGCTTTAGAAAGTGGTGCTCATATAATCTCCATGTCTCTTGGTATGGATTTCCCTGGATATGTACGTTCTCTTACAGATTTGGGATATCCTGCTGAACTTGCAACATCCAGGGCGCTGGAGGCTTATCGTGCTAATACACAGCTTTTTGAGAGGCTGGCCTCCCTGATCAGAGCAAACGGCAGTTTCGGTCAGTCTTGTATTCTCATTGCTGCAGCGGGTAACGAAAGTCGTCGCGAAATACACCCTGATTGGGAGATCGCAGTTGCACCACCAGCTATATCAGAAGGTATAATCTCTGTCGGAGCACTGGGAGAAGGCCAGGGGGGACTCACCATTGCCAATTTCTCCAACACTGGTGCTAATGTTTGTGGTCCGGGCGTAAATGTGGTTTCAGCAGAGACCGGTGGGGGACTCGTTGCATTAAATGGCACAAGTATGGCCGCTCCACATGTAGCAGGAATCGCAGCGTTTTGGGCAGAAAAGATGATACGTTTTGGAAGGTTAAACTGTCAGGAGCTTTCCGCCCGTCTCATAGGTAATTCACAGTTGAGCCCTTTGAGAGAGGACTTTGATCCCTTTGATGTGGGCGCGGGTCTTATACGGGCACCACAAAGTTGAGGCTACCAGTGTCTTCACACTAACCATGCCGGGGGGCCTTTTTATCTCTGTCGTCTCGGTTTTATGAGGTACTGAATGGAAAAACTGCGCATTCCATTTCTCATAGTAGCGGGGGTCCTTTTATCACTGGCCTTCTTACTGCAGATTGGTTCCGGTTTTTTAGCACAATTTCTTGCAAGCTTTTTTGACTCACAGATGTTAATAGATGCTGGAGAAGCTGGTGTTCCCCCCGGACTCGCTATCAGATATATGGCTCTCTTTGATGGACTTTTTCTTTACACTGTTGTGCTGATACTTTTACCTCTTATAACCACTCATGGGATACATGCCAAATATCAGGGAGTAGTCACTCTGATATTATCTGTAATTGCGATAGTTCTGGCAATTGTTTTAGCCATTGTCGCTGTATTGCAATTGATTATAATGGTGAGCTTATTGTTTGCTCCGATTTTTGGAACAATTGCATACTTCTCGCTTTATGCATCTTTTCCGATAAATACATCCAGGGGAATACTGTCGATGATCATGGCGTTGAAGATAGGATTTGCTTTTTTCCTGTTATTCGCACATCAACGATTTTTGCAAAACAGAAGCTTGGTGATTTTAACGTTGGTTTCAATGGCTCTTGGGATAGTGATTAGTTTTCTTCATGGAATCGTACCTGGTTTTCTGGTAAGCATCACTGATGCTATTGCAGCTATCCTGGTAGTAATTGTTGCGTTCATATGGGCAGTGAAGTATCTGATCGGAGGGGTTATGTCGGTGAAAAATGTATTCACCTGATACTTCTGTTTAGTCGATTACGAAAAGTTCTGTATCCCTTAACCGCACCGATACGTTTCCTCTTATCTGAGTAAATCGTAGCTCACCTGAACTTTGAAGCATAATCATGTTGCAGCATGATGGAAAGCGTTCTGTATCTCGTACCGATACAGTACATGTTTGATTCCGTAAATCTTCAAATCTGTCTTCAGCTCTGGATGCCTGATAGTGTATGATAGTCATGGCATTTCTGTCCTGTGGTATCAGAGGGGTTACGCAGAACTCAGCGTTTCGCATCTCTTCATCCGAAGGATCTACTCTGAATGTCCGTGGAGGAAATGCTAGCTGCCGAAGTTCATTTTCCTGTAGTTTTGGGGCAAAACGTCCTAAAATGTCAGAAATAAAACCAAATACAGGAAAATCTCGTGGATCGAAGTCATCGGCTGAAACAGGTCTGTCCGGGATGTTTATGGAAACACCCATTATGAAAAGTATAATTACTGCAGCAGCGATTCCGCATAGAACAATTATTGCTTTTTTCTGATTGTCCATAAGTTGCTCTACTTAAATAGGTCATGGATGGATTATCCCTATCTCCTACAATACACATCTGGTTGAAATCACTATGTTGATATACTATCTTGTACAGAATCCATTTCTTAAGAATACCGCACCTCGTAAGTCACATAAATAGGCTTTTCTTTTTTTATAATTTGATGAATCAGACTATCAAACTTTTTAAACGCACTGTTAATGTCCACTACAATGTGAAATGGTATCGGGTTATCCGCATCTTCATTTGAATGTTCTACAACTCGAACTCTCTCATCTCCAAGAGCAATGGATATAAACACCTGTAACCCAGGGGCTGTTCCTCTCCATTTGCTTAGAAATGCACCATTTGCAATCAATTCTCTGAGTCTTTCAATCAAGAAACTCCTGTTTTCGCTAAATATTTCTGAGTTAATGCTGTAGCTTTGAACGAGCCATTCCAGATTAATCCAGTGGGCCAGAAGGGTAACCAGGTTTTCCCTTGTTCTGCGCGGATCGAAAAGAGTATCCTGAGAGGATAAGATTTCCTCCGCCGGTTTATGGAGTTCTTCCATTATCTTCAGGATAGCTTCCAGAGGACTACCGGGGTGGGCCGTTTGGCGTAGAATTTGTGGAAGAAGATTTAACATTTCTTTTGTTTGCACCCTGTCATCTCCATAGTAAAAAAGTCACCAAAATAGGTAGCTTTATCTTCTAAAATAGGTCATTGCGGGATTGGATCTTTGAACAACAAAACACAGGTTGGTAAAACTGTGCATACGAATTATATCACGTGTGAGCTCCGCCTCCTCACGGTTAGGAAAACTGCGAATAACTCTGTTCTCTTCAAGAAGAATAAACCCCTGAAATCCCGGTAGAATCGTGAGGTTTTGTGGATCGAAACTGATACAGTTTTCTCCACTGATACTTCCAGTAGGAGATACATCGTTTGTTAGCCAGTATTCAATTGATGGTCCGGGGCGTCCTACAAAACAACGTGAATTCATCTCATAGTGGTTAATAATTTCTAAAGCTCGCTCGGCATCACTCCTTTCATCAAACAATTTCATCCTTCTTCCACCGTGAGTTAATAAAAATCTTGAGTTGTCATCCCGTATTTCAAGGCGCTCTCTATCAAAGCCCAAGCAGTCCTGATCAACAGTAGGTCCTCTACGAACGAAATATCTGACCTGGTCGCCCGCTACAACTACTTCATCGGCTTCAGGTCGGGTTTCGACAATTCTGCCTGGTATCTGTCCTGTGTCTCTATGTCCTCCAAACACCGGTTCAAAACCGGCCTCTGTGAGCAGATTCCTACCACTCTCCTCAGTTGCACCTACAACCGAAGGAACCCTTACACCAATTGTGACAATAACAGCAGTATTTCTCTCAACTGATGCACCCTCTTCCGGACGTTGATCGATTACTATCCACAGAGATTGATCATTCGGTAAATTTGTCTGGATCAGACTGTCTCTTAGCTGCCTGTCCGAAAGCAAATCTGCCGCTTGTTCATAAGACATCCCTTCTAAATCTGGTACACGGACTTCCGGAGACGGGCAGGTAATTAATAAAATGATTATCAGCAGAAGCAGTACAGCTCCGCCGATTGCGATGTATATCCACCAGGGTGGTTTGGTTTTAGGCTCCGGTGCTTCCTCCACTTCAATGCTGACCGTTTGACCTTCAGTATAATCCTCATGAGGGTGTTCCTCAGAGAATGCGTCCAACCGAAAGCGATAGGTTCCTTTGGGAATCTGTGGCGGAACTTCGATATTCACATTTACATTATAGGATTCATTCGGTTCGTAGTCGCGCTCAATGCTCTTTGAATCTATTTTAAACCACTCCGCATTAGTTTCTCCCAGCGGGACTGCTCTTACTCTTCCGGTTATGCTGACAGCCGATGTATTTGTAACAATAAACGTACAGGAACCGGTTCTTACTTTTTCGGTTTTTCCTGTAACCTTAACATCCGTCTGAGTTGCTGATATTGCAAAACTTTGCCCCATTAATTCCTCCAAGCTTTTTGTCTTACGATCGAGTTCACTCTTCTGTTTCCACCACTATTTTGTGTTCTCCTGAACAAAATAGCCAGTTTGGAGGTATAGTGACCGTTTCAGTGAACACTGTATCAGAGCATATTTTAAAAACTTTTGCATCACTGCTTATGAATACACCCTTAACACCTCCAGCAAGTAAGAGTGGCTCGCTACGTTTCTGATCTGACTGTATCGCTAATACCGGCTCAAAAATCCGACCCCTGTCTCTAAATGGTAAGCCACTGTCGATAGAGTGTTTTTGCCATGAAGCAGAACTGGTTCGCGAATCAAGAGCTAAAACACCGGCGTTATGTGTTCCGGCATATGCCCTGGTGTTGTGAAAAGTGAGAGAAAAACAGGAACCACCACTCCACTGCTTATTGAAGAGAACCCATTCATTTTCCAGGTTTGATGAGCTGCTTAGTTCAAGTCTGAAACACCCTTTTCCCTCCTCTGTGCCAGCTGCGGTAACTGCTGCCCAAAGAAATATCCGTCCTCCGTACTGATTGGACTTCAATAAACGGATATCTTCTCCTTTGAGCCCGGTGTGTGAAAATGTGCCGGCTCTTCCCTGGCGATCTGAGATGAAGATTCCGCCATTGCGTCGAGACGACACTGCCACATAAGAGATTCCACGCTCATCCTTTGCCGCTTCCACTGAGTAAAACCCTCTGGATGGCTCATTGCTGTCGACCAGAATATGTCCCGGAACAGCACCCACTTTGAGTGTCAATTCAAACAACCCGCTCTCAGCAGTAAATAGTAGAATCGGCTCGTTGTCCCGCTCTGTCCAGGCAATATCATCTATCTCAAATGCGGTTTGGTGAAGAAGATCCCAGCTTCCGCTTTCACCACAATCTTTTGATAGATAAAGTTTTGAATATCGCTCATCGTTGCTTCTAAAGATAGTGGTACTCACAGCCAGGTATCCTGCAAAAGTGTTGCTGGACTCAATTTTTCGAATCTCTTCATCCTGGAAGGTAGTTATAAGCTCCCAACCATTTGCTTCATTAGAGGTGCGAAAAAGAGATGAACCGCTTGAAGCATACCACATTCTTTCCTGAAAAGAATCGACCTGTATGCATCGTACATCTGTTGAGGGAGCATACTGAACCTTCAATTTTACATTGTCGGCATATCGTACCGCAGGTTCAGCGAGCAGAATATCGTAAACTGAAGATACCCTTAGAGGGCTATTGAATTCCCACCCTGATGAATTGTTTTCAGAAGGTATTGGATTTATTGCAATGTAGAGTCGCTCTAAAACCCTTTCTTTTAATTTTGAAGTATTTTCACCCTGATTTACCACTACTCTGGCGTGCACACTCACCCCTTTATATCGTACCCAATTCACAAGAACCGTTATTCCAAGGGGAGTTCTTTTCTTCAGTTCTTCACGAATAAGGTCAAGGGTGGAAATTTTTTGCTGATTTAAAATATTGTTTATAGATATGCGTCCTGAGTTCCATTTTGACTTAGGAATTGAAGGTACAGCCAGTACTTCTACAGTACCTCTCAGAGCATATTTCCATAACTCAATTTTAGTGTAAGCATGAGCTCTGCTTACATCTCCGGAGATTTGTTTTGTAACAAGCTCAATATCGTCTGCCGTCACGGCACGCTCAAGAGATCTGAATTGAAGCGGTCCGCGAAGCAGTGCGTTGTCTATGCTTTCTGTTGGTGCGCCTCCGGTTGCAGGAGTTACATTGGTTACTGTGAGGTGAACACCCGGTACTGGATCTTTTAGTACATTGAGAACCTCCGCAGACGCGTTTCCACCATCACCACCTCCATGTGCATACCAAAGCCGGATCTCTCTGCCTTCAGGGACCGCTTCCCCCAGAGCAGGTAGTGGAGCATCTTCATCTTCATCATGTATTTTTACCGATGGTGTAAAAGTAATCACACCGGTAACGCGGTCTGCTGTGAAAACATACCTATCTTTACCCAAGTTTGCGAAGCTTTCAACCTCGCTCCAGATTCTGAACACTTTGTCTCCATAGGAGATCGTCTCAGCTCTTTGAGAGAGCTCTTCCGGTGTTGATTCAACCCCAACTAAGAGCTCTGCCCCTGCAATAATGGGTGTTTTCGCGGCTTGAACCCATTGCCCGGGAACACCGTTCCCATGCCCGGCCAGCTCCCCGGTGACCATCTCTGCATTGAATGCGTCGACTTTGATCTCCTTTTTGCCGGGTTTGATACTGGCAAGTTTAGTGGTTATGAATATGGGTGGTTCTGTTTCACTGCCAGATTGATCAAGAGTAACCCTTGTATACTGAGGGATATCTATTTGGTTTGGCATGGGTGTTTTCAGCGAAAATTGAAGTGTTGTTCTGGCGGCCTTGGGAGGATAAAGTTTAACCCCGAGCAACCGCAGAAATTCAACAAAAGCTTTTTGCGGTAAGCGGTTAATTCTATAAATCATTGTTTCAGTAAGATATGCAAAAACTTCAATGAGCATTCGCCCGGGCTCCCCCATAGAAACATCGGTCCATTGGGGGCAAGATTGTGTAATCATTTTTAATGAATCTTTTACCAGGGAGTCAAAATCACGATCATCGATATTCATAGACGGAAGTGACATTATATCCTCTTTTGCTCAAGGTCTATGGTAAAATCAAGATATTCTGTTTTGTTTGAAACATTTGTTTTGTATTCGATAGTTATTTCGAGTAGTTCCTGATGCTGGGGATTAGCTTTTGCATCAAGGCGCAAAATAGTGATACGTGGTTCCCATCTTCTGATAGCTTCGCGAATATAATGAATTGCTAAACCCGCTGTTGTATCATCATTGACAGAAAAAGCCAACTTGTGAAGACTGCAGCCGTATTCAGGGTACATTACCCGTTCTCCCGGTGCAATTGATAGGAGCATAAGCAGTGACTGTCTGATCGATGCATTCGCTGAGATCATCCCGATTCCACCTTTGGAATTAATCCTTAATCCAACCGGGGAGGGGTACTGGTCAAAGTCCTGATTCGGAAAATCGAATTTCCAGGCAGTGGCTGGCATTGTTACTCTACCTCCTCTGCCAAACTTTGCCCCGGCTGTGCTACAGTGTATTCTACTGTCCCGGGAGGCGTTCCATCGGTTAATCCTTTTACTGTATCAAGACACACTCTTTTGCCTGAGATCTTTAAAAGATCACTATATCCAACCTGCACTGCCAGAGTGCTTGTGCATGGTTTTATTCCCACTCCCATATTTGGACACCCAAGAACTGATTTGCCAACCGGATCTGGCTCTACAAGAATTTTTCTACCGCGAATCGTTACAAAATCCTGAGACCCACTCATTGGTATTGTTCCGGTTTCGTGGGCGCATTTGAGCACTGCATCCTCAGTAAGAATTTTCATTGAATAAATCCTTGCCTGGTAAATATTTCCGTTCTAATTATCTTTCGGCAATATCAGTTTATTTGTTATTAGAGATATAAACTTAATCACTTCTGTATTCTTGCTGTATGCTACATACTGAAATTAGCCTCTTTCAAAATTGATACTGTTACCCCGGATTGTAATTTTGCTTCCGGGGGCTTCAATTAAAAGGTCACGTTTTGAGTGAAAAGTAACCTGTCTTGGGGCAAGCTCATAAAAGCTTCCCTCTTTGTTTTTAACTACTATGCTTTCTTCTGCATCATTGAGCATTATGGATTGCCCATCTTTTGTTTTTACTATGTAATTTTTAACAGCACCATTAACTACACCCCACCCGGGGGAATCACGATCTACACCGAAAAGCCCACCAAGTACGATTCCAAAGGACAGATCATTGTTAATTAGAAGGACCAAAACCTTATCACCAACATCAGGCAGCGCCACAATACCTTTATCAGAACCCGCAGCAGGGAATAGTACCGTTAACCAGTCTGACTGAACATTATTACATGTCGGAAAAGAGACCTTAACTCTTCCAAGATTTTCAGGATCATCAACCGATAGTACATTAGCCAGCGTAGCGACAGGGCCAACCTCATTTGAAACCAGTTCTGGAGGCTCGGTAGAAAATTTCGTTATAAAACCACTATGTACATCAATTTGATGAAGCACCTCTGTTAGTATATGAGTGGCACTAAACATTTTCTGTACACCTTCAATCTTAATTGCACTACCGGGAAAAAGTTCAGGATCTCCTTCAGCTACTCCTGTAATTGTAACTTCAGTCCCCTGGCTTCTGTTACCTATTGAGTTTGATAGTGAATCTGCATGTTCGTTATCAAAAAGTGGAATGTGATAAGTGGCTAAAGAAGGTGCATCTTCTTTGAGATTTGAAAAATTTCTGGCTATATCTGAAGAACTGGGACTATTTTCTGCTCTGCCTTTGTGCTCACTTACTCTGAATGGATTCCACCCAAATGTTTCAAATGAATCGTAGCTTTTGGTACCGTTACACTCAATTGTGCATTCAAGAAGGTTTTTGCCACGTGTTAAAATTTTGGGTTCCTCTTTTAATTCAGGAAGAAAGAACTCAAGTGTTTCATTTTTGAGGTAAAAGTAGAAGCCTGTTCTCTGTGAGATTGATGTTATAAAGTCCAGATCTGACTGTTGATATTGAATAATATAAGGAAAATGAGGACCACTTTTCTCTGCATTGACCAAGATAGTGTATTCTGCTGCAATCTCTGCAATAATATCAGAACAGGTGAGATTGGAATGCGACCTGCATTTTTGTTTTTTTCGCATTTTATAGAGTGAATCATAGGCCCGTAAAGTTACAACTTCTCCTGAAAATGGTTGATTTGTATATTCAACCGCCGCAGTTGTGCCCTTAAAAATCTGGTCTCCATCACATTTAATTATTAATTCTGTGGCAGGCTCAGTTTGCAAATTTTCATAAAATGAATCTGGTGGCTCTGTGAATGTTATTAGAGCCGCCGTTGGTAGATAGAGCGCCTGCCGGACGACGATACTACTAACCTTTCGGGCTGTTTGGGGATCAATGAGCTTTCCGTTGAGCTCAAGTTGCAGATTCGGAAGTACTGCAATCTGATTCAATTTGTCTCCTTCAAAATATTTACAGGGATTATTTCTATTGTTTCCCCTGGTTTAAGATTGAATGGATCATCTATGCTATTATAAGATGCCAGAAGGCGCCAATATGAAGCGTTGCCGTAAAATCTGGTAGCCAGATTGTCGAGTCTGTCGTGGGATGAAAGTGTATAGTTTGTAGTTTCTGTGTGTGAAAGATCCTGGCGTTTTTCAGGGATAAGTACGTTTTTATGTCTGAACCGTGGGGATCCTTTGAGGAGAATATCCTCCATTACTCTTAAAATTCTAAGGCGCATCCAAGAGCGTTTCGGAGCCCCTCCTCTGGTAAATTTATCAAATCTTTCTGCAACTTGTAAAACAACACCAGGAATGTTCCAGCTTTTTCCCCATACAAAACGAATCTGTGGTGGGATCTGTCTTCCTTCTGAGCTAATAAGGTTTTCTGCCATCTCCCAGAACGGGGATGTCAAATCACGCACATCTTCAGAGTGAATTGTAGATCCTGATATATGTACATCAAAGAGCAGATCTAACTCAAGCTCAGTGATACCACCTCCCGTATGAAGAATCGGGTTGTCTGAAAGCTCGGTGGAAACAAATGCACCTCCCAGTGAACTACGTGAGTGAATTCCAGCAGTTCTGCGCAACGTTAGTGACTGAGGGTTGAGCATGCAGGAGATTCGCTCATCTGAATGCACTAATATAAACGCAACACGTTCCATTTATATCCCATCTGTTCCAGTTTCAATTTTTCTAAGCTGGATTGATCCAGTTTTACAGTTATACTGTCTATTGTGCTTTGAACCTCTCTAAAATCCATTAGCTCTGGCCATTTGTTTGTGTTTTCATCATTAAAGGAGAGAAATTTATGGCCTTTTACAATTGGTCTATCATAGTTATTTCTCGCTGCCAGGAAAGATTTGCTGCATTCTAAGCTGTTCTGCTGTAATTTTGAACTCTTAAAGACAGGTGATTCCATTTGGTGTTGTTGCTTTGATTGTTTTTGAAAGACAATATTGTTTTTCCCCGTTTGCGCTATTTTGGATTCGCTACATTGTTTTAGTTCATTTCCTATACTATCATGCATGAAACAATCTTTGTCGCTTATGCTTGTAGATTCATCTCTACAGGTGGTGAGTTTGAGTGATCTCAACGGAGCTCTTTTATCTTTGTTTAGATCTTTTTTTAAAATTGGAACTTGTAATTTTTTTGATGATTGGCGGGCATGTGTTGTGATTATTGGGTGAAACCATGTTTTTTCGTTTGAGCTAATATACTTTGATGAGAGTACCTCTTTTTCTACAGCTTTACTCAACTTCAATGAATAAACCAAAGTCTTTGGAGAGCTGACTATAAAGCTTCTTTTCTTTTCTACATTAATATTCGATTTTTTTAAAGCAGCTGTATGAATTTGACCCGGTTCATTTAAAGCTGTCCTATCACTAGAATGCTTTATTTTCAGGCCTGATTTTTTGATGCACTTTTGAGGCTGATTCGTAATACTTACAGATGTATTGTCAAAATTCGGCGTGCTAATATTTGTAAGATTTGATGAATCCTCCCAATTGAGTTCGGTGAAGGAATTGATCTTATCAATCCAAAGTTGGGGAACCCCGCTGGCAGCCCGTGCTTTAAAATCAGCGACAGGGTCCCATTCACTACCTACTAGGGTCGTTTTCTCTGATGCAAAACACGCTTTTTTAAATATGTACTTCAAAGCTGCTAAAAAACTGAACCCCGTATTTTTAAGAAAAAGTATCCAAAATAAGTGACTGCTCATCTTTATGCCCTTTCAAGCCTTTCAAATGTCAGTGACATCGATTCAATGGCCAGCTCACTGGTCTGGGCATTCAAACGGGCTGTTTTCCAGTATGATGGCCATGCATCAAAGAGGTTCCATCTCAAGTGCTCAGATTGCTGGTCCGGCTTCATCAATATTACCGAAACTTCTCTTCTGTTCACAACAGAGCTATCTAATGAATCGTGAAACCATTCCCATACACTGTTATCATCTGTTAAACCATATCTGAACGTCACATCGCTGTAGTTTATGAGGCCTGGCAATCGATGAACATTGGCATCATCACCACCTTCCCTGTAATTAACTTTTGTTATTTCGACCTCTATACCATCGCATTCAATAAAATGAGCGACGATCCCCAGTCCATCTATATCAAGTTTCCAGTTGTACCCCTTGAATGGTTCTTTCCAACTTGCAGCCATAGATCAACTCCATGTTTTAGGTTATCTGTGAATGGTAGTTATGAGATATCTGTACCATCATTGCTTTGGCCGATTCTAAAGATCACAAACTCAGCAGGCTTGGCTGGCGCAACCCCAATAACTGTGACAACCATTCCTGCATCGATTGTTTCCTGAGGGTTAGTTTCGTTGTCACATTTAACAAAATATGCCTGCTCAGGGGTAGTGCCCTTAAGTGCACCCTGGAGCCACAATCTATAGAGGAATGCTTCAACATTTCTTCTTATCGATTTCCACAGCACTTCTGTGTTTGGCTCAAACACAACCCATTTTGTACTTGCGGCGATTGATCTTTGAACCATAGTCATCAGCCTGCGAACATTGATATATCTCCACTCACCGGCACCGGGAGCCAGAGTTCGTGCTCCCCACACTCTAATTCCTTCACCCGAGAAGGATCGAATGCAGTTTACACCGTTTACATTTAGTTCACTTTGTTCACTGTGGGTAATTTTATAAGCAAGATTAAGTGCACCATTCACAATTACATTGGCTGGTGCTTTATGAACACCACGGCGGGTATCGGTTTTGGCGTAGATTCCTGCAACATGCCCTGAAGGGGGAACCATTACGGTCGAGACAGGATCGAAGGGGTCGGTAATCTCTATCCAGGGAAAGTAAAATCCACCAAACCCCCGGTCTGTTTGCCTGGGTTTTGCGCCATCGGTACCATCGGGAGTTGCTACTTTGAGCAGTGATCGCAACGATTCGACCTTTTCGGGAGAATCCAGTATGGCAAATCTGTCCTCCAGCCTTTCGCAGTGAGTAAGCATCGCATCGTATGTTTGCGCATCAGTGAAACCCGGGGCTGCGACTATGGCGATATTATCTATCTCCTCAAACAGAGCAAGCCCTTTTCTCCCTTCTCCTTCACCCAGTATCGTTTTATCATTACCTATATTGACAATATGACACATGGAGCCGCCATTCTGAAAGAAGCCAAAGACCGCATGTGATAGGTCTGTGCTATTTTTTTCCTCTGAAACAAATTCCTGCTGAAACTGCGTCCAGTTTGCGATCTGAACAGCTTTGTGTACATTTTTTGTTCTATCCGGTGCTACTCCAATAAAACCGGCTGTGCTGGTTCCGACTGCTTCTATTGGTTTTGCTCCGGAGGATACCTCTTCAATAAATACTCCCGGCGTTCGGTAATTCATTTACACCTCCAGGGTTACTTTTAGCTTTACAGTGCCTTTATATTCTGTTTCTTCAACTTTTTTTACTTTTACTTTACGATCATTAATTTGGAACACTAACGATGATACTAACTCAGAAATGTTGCTAAATCCGGGTGTTTGAGTAATTTTAAATGAGCCATCTTCAGAAGTCGATGTATAATAACTGATCTGTGGAATTGAAATTTGCACGCTCTTCCGGGGCTTTCCATTCTTATCAAAACAGTGACCTGATATGCGGGTTACAAATGCTGGTTTTATAACAAGGGGTTTTTTTACAAATTTTGCCTCAGGCAACGATAGTTTTTTTGCAATTGTAAGAGATACCTGAAAACACGGGATTATAGGAATGTTTAAAACAGCCAGTTCCTGTGGAGTGGGAAACTTCGCATTAAGACTATGGTTTATAAGTGCTTCGAAGATCAGGTTATCTAATATTCTGCGTGCATTCGACAAATCATTATGCCATACTGTGATCAAATAATTCAGCGTCACTCTTATAGGTGTTTCAGGAAGAGAATCTCTCATTGGAGCTGGTGTTATTGAATACAAGTAGGCGTTGATCACATCTTCCGGAAGTGCTGTAATAGGAGAACTGAAGGAGATCGAATCAGTCTTTGAAACAGTCGTGATCCATTCTTCTAAGAATTGATCTGATTCTTCTATAGAGCTAAAAAAAAGGTCACTCATCTTTTTTGAATTCTCCATTTACCCTGGTTCTTGAACAACAAACAGATGAAAATGAGAATACTTCATTTAAAAAGGTTTTGTACCTCCGGAATGATAGGCTGCTTGTTCCAGTGGATTTCCAATGTTTTTACTGGGATGCGCTATAAAAAAGTATCTGATATCGAAAGGGTTACTGGATAGCATCGAAGTTATTAATCCCCAAATACCACCAAGCAGCCAAAACGGGATAAACCAGTCACGAAATATCATATATTGCCGGGTGTGGTAGAGTTCGTGCCCAAGCAGTGTTGAGAGATTGCCTTTCCATGTATTTACTGTAAATCCTAAAGTGGTGGCAAAGCTATAGTTTCCTCCAAAATTCCATTCGATATAGGGTGTTCCGCCCAGGAATCCAAGGCGGGTGTTGTTTCTAAAAATTGCAACCCATATCCCACTGAAAAGAAAGAATATTATAAGCGATACACCTGAGGTTATGAGAGTAAATGGAGCTTTAAGCGGAAAAATTAACAGTGACAACAAAAAACCCGCAGTATTCATTGATTTACCGATTGTGAGAGCAAGCCTGTCCAGTAGTGCCGTGATTATTACTGCTGCAATCATAAATAATGCACTCCACTGATACAACACCATTCTGTTAGAAAAGTCCCTAATGCCTGCCACTGAAAACAATCCAAAGAGGCCATGTGAGAAAATTAGCATAAATTGATCAATAGCATGGGGGGCAGGTTCTGTTCCTGTCATGAAAAAGTAGCCAATACAAATTCCAGCAAAAATACAGAACAGAAGCTCACTCCAGTTAAAAGCCTGGGATATAAGCATATTGAGAAGAGTTGCCGCCACAAGAGTGCAAGGCCAGAGAATCAAAATTACGAAAAGGTAATTATTCATGATCTCCACTCAAAAAGATTTTAATTTTAAAAACGATTTAAAAAACAGGTGAAATCTGAGAATCGAAAACAAAGAGAAATGAAACGATCGGAGAGAAAAACTAGGATGTGACTGATTGTATACTACAATATCTGTTATATAACAGGATTAAAGCAATAAAAAAATAAAAAAGTGCAGTAAAGAATGGTTAACTCGGTCTTTTTATCTGACGGAGAATTTAAAGGGTTAAAACTGAAACTACTGTACATCAGCAGGTACGTACGGTAGTGTGAGAGGCGTATGCGGTTGAGCAATATCCCTTCATGGCTTTTTCCAAATCCCCGCCAAAACATCTGAAAAACTTCCTAAATATTAGCCATCAGTGGTCGTAATTACCAAGAAATTACTGACCCATAAAAGATTGTTATACTGTGTCACAGGAAAGGATTCCGGATGTATAAATTTTTGATAATGGCTTTACTTGCACTGTACCCCATGGTGAAGATGGGATATTCTCAGGACACTGGCTCAGAGAAACTTCCTCAGGAAATTCTTAATTACTATTCAAATTATAATTATCTCTCTGGTATCAGGGCTGGCACACGATCACCAGACTCTACGATGCCCTCTGTTGAACAAATTGAATCAGAATTGATTGAATCAACACAGATTAAACAGTATAGAGGAAAAAGTGTTATTTCACCACCGGATGTTGGTGCAAAGGGCTCCGTTCTTCAGGCAAATAATCAGCTCAAAATAAGGCGGTATCAAATCGAAGATGACCAGATTACAGTGCATCTTAGATCCTATCCACTACGAAGCCATATGGCTTTTAACCGGGATGAACCTTTCCCCGGATCAAATCAGATCCACAGATGGCACAGGGACCAGGACGGCAACTGGATAAGGGAAGCAGCAATTATTGAGCAACTATAGTTGTAGTGCTCTGGAATCTCAGGAAATCAGTTTCCTGAGATTCTTTAATTCATCCTCGTTTAAGTGTAAACAGTGACTATCCGTGGGGAATGTCCTTGATTCAACTTCTTTACTATAGTTTTGAAAGCTTTGAAAAATATCGTCCTTAATATTTGCATAAGGTTTAACGTGCTTGAATACCTTAGGTGTCATTCCCAGCAGATCGTTTATCACCAATACCTGGCCATCGCATCTATTTCCGCTACCAATACCGATCGTGGGTATAGAAATACTGTTTGAAATAATTTCAGCAACTTCCAGAGGTATTTTTTCCAACACTATAAGAACTGATCCTGCTCGTTGCAGTTCAAGGGCACTCTGTAAAAGTTCGTATGCCTGAGTAGCGCTTTTACCAAATGTACGTGGTATACCATCATGAATTTGAGGATTGTAGCCAATATGTGCACATACCTTTATACCTGCTTGGCTAAGCTCTTTAACAATGTTTACCTTCTCAGCCCATCCTTCAATTTTTATGCAATCTGCACCACATTCCAAAAGACGTTTTGCATTAGACAGGGCAGAGGAAACGGTTCCAGTTGATCCAAAGGGCAGGTCTGCAATCAAAAAAGCGGAATTAATTGCACGTTTCACAGCTTTAAGATGGTGAGCGATATCATGAATAGTGACTTCCCTTTCGCTTTGATACCCAAGAACATTAGTCCCCAGGCTGTCTCCAACAAGAATGCTGTCTATATGGGCCTGTTCAGCTAATTGGGCAGTAGGGTAATCGTATGCTGTTACCATAGTAATTGGCACACGATTTATTTTTTTTTCTTTAAGATAATCGGCGGTTTTTTTTGACATAAACATCTCCAGAAAAGCATTGAAATATACATAATGGCGTCTGGAGATGGGAATAATGGTAGTGTCAAGGGTACATTGATTTAATGAGTTTATCGAGTAGTGTCAGAACCGAAAATTGCCTCTTCTAACTCTGGTGCATTGATAGAATCGGATCCAAAGCCACCTCCGCAGCCGGAAAAAACCACAGTAAGCCATAAAAGAATTAGTGAAGAGGTGCACAAAACGAAACGTAGGAGATTTTTAAAGCTCATCTCTCCTCCTCCTTGGTGGTGAGAAGTTTAACTGTAACCCCAGTTGAAGAATATGCCATCTGGTGCGCAATGTTTGGCCGAAGGGAAATTTTACTTTTGCATATAAAGCGGGCATTACAGGAAGATCGGTAAAAAGGTCCCTTTTGACCTGTATTTCATGAAAAAAGAAATCATTATCGAAAGTTACATTGTGGAACTCTCCATCATTTTCGCTTTGTAGTTGCTCTATAATGATATCTTCCCACTGATACCCTAACGCATAAATGAGTGTAAAACGGTTGAGCTGATATCTGACTCCCAATGAAACGGCGGTGCTGGGAAGGTAGATTGTTGGTTGAATTCCTGCCAGGGAGTCTTGATATACAAGGTAATTGTCTGATGGTGTTTGTAACCTTAGGGTGTCGCTTCTTGAGTACCTGAGCCCTGAAGACCATTGCCCCAGTTCAAGCTGTGCTATCAGTCCTCTCCAGGAAACATGGAAAATGTTTCCGGCAGCTATACCTCTGTAGTTATTGACCATTGCCGCCCGGCCACCGGTAAAAGTGGAGATAAAATCACCAAACTGTCTTCTGGTTGGATTACGGTTAATAGTGCTCACAAGAGAAATGCCAAAGGTTAGCGAGTCAGACCTGACATACTCTTCTACTTCTGCCATCTTTAAAGCAAAAGCATCCCGAAAACGTAATGTAGGGCACCCAAAATATAATCCATATACATCCGGACAACGGTCAACAGAATCAGGAAACCCATCCTTATCTCGGTCAAAATCTGAGCCAAGAGTGAGTTGCAGGTGGGTGATTACATCCGGCTGAACCAGAATTCTTCTAAATTTTGTATCATAGCCTCTTTTGCTTGCAGTAAGGCTGTGTAGGCCGGTTTTAAGTTCCAGAGTTTGTTTACCTGCATTACAGGGCACTCCCTCTATGCACACTAAAACATCTTCAGGAAAAGTAGAAATTTTTACAGTGCCATAGAGCCGTGAATAGGGGATATTGAAATAGGATACCTTTCCACCTTTGATGGTTACAGTTGTATCTATACTCCTGTATCTGCTACCCCCATCCCAGCGTACCCTGTGTTCACCATCAAGGAGTTTAAAAGAGTGACCCCTGAAAGTAGAATCACCTATCACAAATGGAGTATCAACCGGGGGATAGGGAATTACCAGTAACCCATGTTGTTCTTCTCCAATGATATGCAGAGTATCGAAATCAGATATCAGCTCGAATGAGGCACTTACAATGCTATCCTGGTAAACATTTATTTGTCGTCTGTTGAAATTATGCTTGGGAAGAAAAAGTTCAACTTCGTAAGTTCCTGGAATCAGATTTTCCAGTGTGTATGGCGTTTTAAGCCCGGTTTTTTTGCCAGAGAGGTACACATCAGCACCTGGCGGATTGGAGGTCAAAAAAAGAGAACCGGCAGGGCGGGTATTTGATCCTTTGAGGTTGTGCCAGTGCTGATCTCTGACAAAGAAAATGTCGCTATGCGCCATAACATAGATGCGCTGGTTATCAAAATAAACTTTTTCAATGTCCAGGCTGTGGTTGTCGGTGATATTTTGGTAAAATTTATACGTTACTATGTTCTGGAAATTGCTCCAGGCTGGGATATCAAAGCTGTAAAAGGGGGGAAAGGTATTAAAAGCATTTGTATCGATATATCCCTTATAGAGTTTATATCTCCCCTCTTCTTTTACTCTTACTACAAGCTCGCCCGGATTAATAGATCTTGGGATGCCGGAGAGTTCGGTGAGTGGTGCCGAACCTTCATTTTTAATCAGCATATCACGCGGTCGTGCAGAGTCTTCAGGTTCAGACTCAAATGAGGCTATCCTAAAGGGGTTTATTGGCTGAGAATCAGCTAATGAGATTAGTAAAATAATTAACAGACAGAGTATTTTTGTCATAATGGCCATTTGCTCATTTTTATTATTCGTTCGCTATTCGCTATAAGTTAAATAGCAATACCGGTACCTTTTCTAACCCCTTACTTAGGATT
This sequence comes from Chitinispirillales bacterium ANBcel5, assembly GCA_029688955.1. Taxonomy (NCBI): domain Bacteria; kingdom Pseudomonadati; phylum Fibrobacterota; class Chitinispirillia; order Chitinispirillales; family Chitinispirillaceae; genus Cellulosispirillum; species Cellulosispirillum alkaliphilum. The sequence continues at coordinate 95,665 of JARUKZ010000004.1, forward strand.
GGTGGGTATTTAATCCCCATAGGTTTACCCATATCCAAGTGACTCAATGATTTCTGCGACAGTTGTTGACGGTTTTTTCTCACCAAGTATGTTATTTAATTTATAAAGCTCACTGGCACAATTATAATAAATTGAAGGTTTTTTTACCAACTTGAGTATCTTTGAAGCCATTTTTTCTGGTTCGGTTTCATTTTGTATACACTCGGGCACAATTTCTCTGCCGGCAATTATATTTGGTAGTCCAATATGTGGAATGGTTATCAGAGATTTCAATATGTGGTAATTCAAAGTAGAAGTTCTGTATGCAACTACCATTGGTACTCCAAGGAGTGCGCATTCCAAAGATGCAGTACCGCTTGTGACCAGAGCTAAATCCGACTGGCTCAATTGCTGGCGCAGTGGACCGGAGAACAATTCAATAGTATCAATTTCAGAAACAGAAGAAAAGTGCGAATCGTGCAATCCCGGACATTTTGAAACGGTAATAATCGTCTGTGGATACTGTTTTTTTACAATCAAAGCTGCTTTTATCATAGGATTAAGCATTTTTGACACTTCCTGGCTACGGCTACCAGGTACAATCGCCAATCTAAGTGGCTGATCTGCAGTAGGGGCCGTTTTGGGAGAAGTGAGTGAATATCCCTCTTCAGCATTTGCTTCAATGAGAGGATTACCAACAAAGCTTACAGGAGCTTTATATTGTTTAAAAAAGTTAACCTCAAACGGAAAGATCACCGCAATGTGTGATGCTTGGGTTCCCAGCGTTTTGGCTCGCTTTTTTTTCCATGCCCAAACCATAGGAGCGATGAAATAAAGAACCGGAATGTTTAACTTTTTTGCTTCTTTCATTACAGGCATATTGAAGCCAGGGTAATCCACACAAACCAGGACATCCGGACGTCTCTGCTTTAGTGCATTTACCATCTGACGTTTTGCTTTGAGGAAAAAGCCTATGTGTTTGGCTACCTCTACAAACCCCATCTTATTAAACGGAGCGAAAGGAAATAGTGGTTCAAATCCTTCCCTTTGCATATTCGGGCCACCAATTCCCCAGGTTTTTAGTCCTTCAGATCGTTTTAGAAGTTCTTTGATTACAGGCGCACAATGTAAGTCACCGGATGGGTCTCCGGCTATAAATGCAATTGAACGAGGTGAAGCCATAGTGTATCCATTTTAAATCACAGCAAAATTACTACAGTAAAATATAGTCTTTGGTCAAAACAGTGTGTTTGGAAGTTTATCACTCTTTTTAATATCTTCAAGATATTTCTTTATTTGCGGCAGCCGGGAACGCTCAATTACAAGCACTGCATCATCTACGGTAATTACAGCTACATTTTTAAGACCAATAGCCGCAACAGAGCTGCTTGATTTATTAACGATCAGTGAGTCACTACACTCCTGTTCAAAAATATTATTGCCAGTTGCAGTTGTGTTATGGTCGTTATTGCCAAAAATTCTGCCAATCGATTCCCAGGAACCTATATCATCCCACTGGAAATTAACTGCAACAGCAGCCACTTCTTTGGAATATTCCATTACTCCAAAATCGATCGATTCTTTGCAACAATCCCGGTAGAATTGCTCGATAGCACTTTCGGTGAATCGGCAATCAGCAAGCGTTTCCATTTGTGATTTAAGCTGAGGCATATGCTTTTTAAATTCATCAATAATTACTGATGATCGCCACACAAACATACCGCTGTTCCAGAGATAGTTTCCGGAATCTTTAAATACTTGTGCCTTTTCCGGTGAAGGCTTCTCAACAAATCTTTTAACTCTGAATAATTCCAGCTCATCTTTTTGGCCCTCTTTTGAGTCCAGCTCTATGTACCCGTATCCAGTTTCGGGTCTGGAGGGTCTGATGCCAAATACGATAAGGCGCTGGGAATCCTTAGCAACTGATACCGCATATTGCGCAGCATCAATAAAAGCACTCTTAGGTGCTATGGAATGATCCGCAGAAACAACAACCATAACAGCATCTTCATACTGTTCTCTAATCCAGGCAGCCGCCAGCGCAATGGCCGGGGCAGTATTTTTCCCCTGTGGTTCACCGATGAGGATAACCTGATCGGGGTCGGGCAGAATGGATTCAATTTTTTGGGCGATAGTTGTACTGGTGATTATCAGTGGTTTTGTGTCTTGAGAGCACAAAGGTGCAATTCTTTCTATAGTTTCCTCAATCATGCTTTTGGGGCCAGCTATGGAGTGGAGCTGTTTTGGCATGGCTGATCGGCTCAGAGGCCAGAAACGCTCTCCTATACCTCCGGCTAAAATAACGGGAACCACTTTCATAGTATCTTCCATTCTTTTTAAAGTGCAGGAACCAGTTTTTGCTTGAGACTTTTCACTGTTCCACCAGGTGTACGGGGCAGTCCGATATCTGATTTGTGGTGGTTGGCTGAGTAGTGAAAATCAGACCCACCGGTATACGCCAGGTGGTATTTCTTACAAATCTTTAAATAATGACGTTCTGCAGCTCTGGGGTGCTCCGGATGGTATACCTCAATTCCCATCAATCCGTCACGGATAAACTCAGGTATACGCTCATCAACTTTAGTGACTGCAGGGTGAGCAAGTACCGGAATACCCCCGGCCTGTTTAACCAGGTCAAATACCTCTCGGGGCTGCATTTTTAGTTTTTCTACATAGGCGGGTAATCCATAGCCGATATATTTCTCAAAAGCTTCCCGAAAAGAGTATACGAGTTCCTCTTTTAACATCGCAGCAGCTATATGAGGCCTCCCAATAGCACCAAGCCCGGCTACACTCAGTACCGTATCAAATCTAAGGTCGACGCCCTGTTTGTTGAGGTTTGATACAATTTTTTGAGCTCGAAGGTACCTTGCAGCTTTCATCTCCTTTAATTTGTTGATAAGGGCAGGACAGGTAATATCAACATAATACCCCAGAATATGAATATCGGTCCCCTGAATATCACTGGAGAGCTCAACTCCCGGTATTACTTCTATACCCATTGATCTACCCAGCTGTAACGCTAAAGGATAGGCATCAGTGCAATCATGATCGGTAATCGAAATTGCAGAAAGTCCCCTGGCTACAGCAGCCTCCATAACTTCTTTTACGGTATATGAACCGTCAGAGAAAGTGGTATGTATATGGAGATCAACATATTTTCGTATTGATCCGTTATTTGGCAGCATCCTGTTAATCGTTTAGTAAAGGTATACAATTTTGTTCAAAGAACTAAAATAAGCAAATAGTGTTTTGATGGTCAAGGAAATGCTGATAATCTTTTATATATTTAGTAAGTATTGGGAAGAGAGGGGTATATGAGTGATAAAAATAGCGACGAATTCGAAAATGGATTGAGAGAAATTCTCTCTTCAGGGGGAAACTCATCAAAAGATAAGAGGAAAACGGGTAAAAAAAAGATGAAATTAGAGCCTAATGAGCCTGAAAAATCTCACATCAACAAAAAAACCGTAATTATCTATACAATTATTCGAATAATTGCGGCTCTTTTAGTACTTATATTTTTTATTATGTTTGTGTTACAGATATCGTTTCGATAATTCACCAACGATCAAAGTTGTTTTGAATGCGAAGTACTTTGAAATATTCCCAGGAGCGGGGGGATAACCTGTTACCCAATCTGTACAGATGTGCCTGCGCCAGGCGGGTGTTTCCCTGAATGCTGGCCTTAAAGGCTACATGGAAAAGGTAATTGGGGTTTTGGGGCTGAAGATGATTCCAGTGTCGTATAAACCCTGATTCAGAAATCTCATCCAGATAATATTTTGCGATCAGCCTTGGTAATGGGAATGGATGATGGCTATCAATGACGTCTCTAAAGATTGGTAAATTCAGCGTTTTTGCCTCTCGTGCCTTAATTTCTCCGGTTTTAATAGCTGAAAGCCACTTGTTTAAAGATCCTTCAGAGACTTCACGGTGCACCTTTTCATATAACGAGAGCGCATACTCATAAGAAAAATCGTATTCATAAATTTCTGCAAGATTCATCCAGGCTCCCCATACACCGGAAGTAACATCGTTTGTGTGTGCACATTGATTGAATATCTCTGCGGCGGCACTTATTCTACCCCGGTTCAGGTATGTTTCTCCAAGCAATGTACGGGCTTGAGTTTGTATCTGGTGCTGGGGGTAGAGGGCGATAATTCGCTCTGCAACTTCCTCCGCCTCCTGCAACAGACCTTCTTTGGAATAGTGCTTTAGGATTGAAAGATGGAGTTGTGCCCACATATGGATATATCTTCTGTTTAAAGGAGTATGGGCACTGATTATTCTCTCTGCTACCTGAAACTGATTCCTTCTGAGCGCTTCTGCTGCGGTTTTTAGTGCAGATGCTTGTACAGAGAAATTAACGGGGCTGTTTGAGTGGTTTAAGTCTATTGCTCTGTTTATACTATCGGCAATTGTATACTGCCCCAGTCTTCTGTAGGTTACTGCCTTTAAAAAGTTTTCTTGGGCTGAAAACTCTCCGTCCCTGGTAGCTAAAAGCGCACTTTTTTCCAGTGTTTGCAGGGCTTCGTTATATTGTCCCATTCGTATTTTGCAATCAGCGACTTTTATAAGCAGCTCTCTTCTTTTTTCTGGGTTGTTTTGTTGGATTAGGAGTCCCTCGTATTCATCCTTAGCGGCTTGAAAATCTCCTCTTTCCCAGAATCTCATGGCTATAAGTGTTGGGCTGGGTACAAGGGGGATAGATCTGCGATAGATACGGGGGTTTATAAAATCGGCAGTACCGTTGTTAACAAAAAATCCGATCTTTTCATGCCCTTCTCCTCTGGGCGGAAAAAAATCATAAATTTTAGCTATGTGTTGGTCGTTTATCGTGAGGCTAAGCGATTTATCTATTCTCTCAACAGTGACCCTGTTAATGGTTTTAAGTTGAATAGGATTATCAGTGATATCGGTAAAAAGAAAAGAGCTGTTAGGAAATGTGATCCCGGCTTCACCGGTACCGTTGCGGTTAATGTGTATACAGTAGGCATCATTGGGATTGTCGCCAAAGAGGAAAATACCAGCATTGAAGAGATCGTTTTCCACTGCACCGATCTCCAGATCTATTCTCAGATCTCTGTTGAATGTTTCATTTAAAAGAGCGTAGGATAAACCTTGAGACTGTGCTCTTAAATGTCCCTCATCAGTGACCCACATTGTGCCGGTTCTTCCATCTATATCGATAATAGACCATCGTTCGAGGGCCTCTGCTCTAATAAACTCTTCCTCATACACCAGTTGTAATCGTGAAAGCCCTCTTCTGCTTTGAATATAGCGACTGGTTAGAAACGCACTTGAAAATGCCAGAATTATTGCAAAAATGACCAGTGGAGCCCAATGCCTCTTTAAAAACCTTCTGCTTAAATACCACAGGGATGGTGGCTGAGCCATAACAGGTTCACCGCGTTGATACCGGTTTATGTCTTCCTTAAACTCCTGCATCGACTGGTATCGATTTGCACTATCCTTTGCCATTGCTTTGAGAATGATTGCTTCAACCTCTGAGGGCAACCACTGAATAATTTTTCGAGGTGGGGTAGGGTTCGCTTCCATTACATTGATAGTAGTTTGGTGCAAGTTGCTCTGATCCAAATAGGGGTTTTGGAAGGTAAGCATTTCATAGAGCATAATTCCAAGAGAGCAGATATCACTGCGATGGTCGACTCTGGCTCCTGTAAGTCTCTCGGGAGCCATATAAGCGGGTGAACCCATAATTTCACCAGTTCTGGTGATACCGGTGTCTTCGCTTTCTATTGCTTTTGCCAGGCCAAAATCGATAAGTACCGGTGTAAGACGGTCTTTCATTATCACATTATTGAGCTTAAGATCACGGTGAATAATTCTCTTGGAGTGAGCGTAGGCAAGTGCATCGGCCAGGCGTGCTATAATTTCCAAAACATCGACCAGCTTTGGTTTAGTTTCATGTAGAAAATGGTATAGGTTTTTACCCGGGATATACTCCATAGCCAGGTAATAGATATTGTTTTGGGCTGCTACTTCGTAAGTGGTTACGATATTGGGGTGGCTCAGCTTTGCCACCGAGTGCGCTTCAGAAAGGAAACGCTCTATGAAGCGATTGTTTAGAGTGATATTTGCAGGCATTACTTTGAGTGCAACTTCGCGTCCAAGATCAAGTTGCATTGCTCTGTAAACGACAGCCATACCGCCTCTGTCGATCTCTTCTATGATCCTGTACCTACCCACAGTTGAGCCTACGGGCAATATCGTCCTCCTTATGGAGGAAATCATATTTCGAATTCTGAATTTACCACCTTGGGACGGTTTGTTTTCAGGGTTAGTTTGTGGGTTGTTCATAGTTGATCATTTTATGTTGAGTCAGAGTATCCGTATCGGCTTGTTATTTTAAATTATTATCTTTTTCAGATAAAAACAATCAAATACATGTAACTCAAACTACCTTTATATTTTTGAGAAAGCAATTGATAAGTTTAAATGCTGTTTTCTAAAATTCTTAAAAACTCCTCTGGAATAGTGGCTTCAATTCGAAGAGTTTTTTTGGTGTGTGGATGTGGGAAAGTTAGCTTATGTGCATGAAGATAGAGGCGGTTAGGTATGGTTTTTTGGGAGAAAAGGACTTTATCAAGAGTACTGTCTCCATAACGGACATCACCGACAACAGGGGCCTTTAGGTAAGACATCTGAACTCTGATTTGATGGGTTCTGCCGGTATGAAGAGTCACTTCAACACGAGAGAGATCATGTTGATAGCTAATTAGTTTATAGCTGCTTTTTGACACTGCCCCCTTTTGATCAACGGTCATTTTCATCCCCGTTGCCGAGCGGTCAGAGCGTTTAAGGGTGGTGGTAACCGTGTCATGATTTTTAGGGGGGCGGTGGTGACATACAGCGATATACTTTTTTCCAAACTTGTCGCTTTGCATGGATTGGTGTAAAATACGTGTCACCCCCTTGTTTTTAGCCAGTAAAATTACTCCGCTGGTATCACGATCAAGACGGTGCACCAGTACCGGTGTTTGTGATTCAGAGCTGCACTCACCTTTGGAGATGAGGTAGGCAGTTGCCATATCGATGAGGTTGTCGTGATTTAGATGGCCGCTGCCGGAGTGAACGACCAGTCCGGCGGGTTTATTACAGGCAAGTATGTAGGGGTCTTCATAGAGAACGTGAAAATTTTTCTTGAAAAATCTGGTATTGATAAGGCTTTCAAGAGATTGATCAACCCTGGAAGCGGGTTTAAGCTCTGAGGGATCAATTTTTAACTGAAGACAATCACCTTCTTTAAGGCGGTAGTTTTGTTTAACTTTTTTCCCATCTACTTTAATTCCTCCCTTACGAATAAGTCCGTAGATCTCTGAGAGGCCAAGTAGAGGTAATCTTTTCCTGAAATATTTATCAATACGCGACCCGGCTTCATCCGGGCCGCATTTGAGCTCAACCACATTAATATCCGTTATAAAGTCCGCTAATCGATTTTCCCTGGTTGGTAAACATAATTGCTTTTGCAAAAAGTTCGGAAACAGAGATTACTTTCAGTTTTGGAAATTTCTTCTCTTCTGGTATGAAGATTGTGTCGGTTACGACAAGTTTAGATAATGCCGAGTTGTTCAGCTTTTCAGCCGCATCACCACTAAGCACAGGATGCACACAACAGGCCTGAATTTCAGTTACTCCAAGATCTTCAAGTGCTCTAACCACTTCCAGAATAGAGCCACCGGATGCAATTTCATCATCAAAAATGATAGCTCTTTTTCCTTTAACATCTCCGATAACGTGATGAATATATGGTGTTTCAGAATCGTCGCTTCTTCTTTTATCCAGAATTGCCATTGGAAGATTCATTCTGATTGCATAAGCTCCAGCACGTTTTGCGCTTCCTGCATCAGGGGCAACCACGACACAATTATCTGTACCACATTCTTCAAAATAGTCACACAGCAGTCTTCCTGCTAAAAGATGGTCCACCGGAACTCTGAAGAAACCCTGAATCTGAGGTGAGTGCAAATTCATCGTCATCACTCTGTCTGCACCGGCAGTTTCAAGCAAGTCGGCCATCAACCGTGCAGTAATTGAAATTCTTGGTTCATCTTTTTTATCTGATCGTACATAAGGGAAGTAGGGTACTACTGCAGTAATTCGAGCAGCGCTGGCGTGCTTGATAGCATCTATCATAATCAGCAGCTCCATTATACCATCATTAACCGGTGTACACGAAGGCTGGATTATGAAAACATCATGTCCCCTCACACTATCAACTATTTTTACTTTGATGTTTTCATTACTGAATCTGATTACTTCCCGTTCCCCCAATTCTATGCCAGCATGTTTGCAGATTGCCTGGGCCAGAGGAACATTTGCATTTCCCGAAAAGATCTTCAGTTTACCTGTCATTACTAATTAGCTCCATTCTTTCGCTCGTCCCACTCAAATGCTATATCCATCATCGTCTCAGAGATCAGTCTTGGTTGAGTGATCTCTTTGGGTTCAAAATAAAAATCGCCCTCTTCTAATGAAAGCATCAAAAAAATCGCTTCCCTGCCAGTTTCATTTCTATAAAAAGCATCGATTACCTGGCCTTTGAGGAAAGTCAGATACCCTTTTCTTCTTCCACAGTACACATGGAGTATACCTTCACGTCTGCCGATTTCAAGAAACTGAATAGCATCAAGCAAACTGGTATGTTTGAGGTTACCGCTGAAAACGAAGCTTGTGTTAAAGGATTGAGTTTGAGTTTGTTGAACATTTTTCTTGTGCATAAAAAAAATCCATGCACCACCTCCACAAACACCGCACAGCAGCCCAGATAATAAAAGCCAGACCGGAACTTCGAAAATAAACATAAATTACTCCCTCTGTTGAGAGCTGTCCTGAGGGTAGTTAATATAATCTTTTACACGGGTAACGTTTTCAATTCCTTTAATTCTCTGCAATCTTCTAAAAATCTGTTTTAATTGATTTCTGTTTCTGATTTCGATTCTAAACTTGCTTCTGGCTTGTTGGCTTATGGTTTTTATTGAGCCTTCAAGAACATTTGCTCCAAATTCTGAGTACACCTGGCTTATCTCGTGCAAAAGGCCCGGTCGGTCACCTCCTACCACTTCAAGAGAAACATGGTACTTTTTCTGCTCGCCTTCATCCCAGCGTACATCAATTTTGCGTTCCGGGTCAGCAGAGAAGAACTCTACGTTGGCACAATCGTCCCTGTGCACCGAGATCCCCCTCCCACGGGTCACAAATCCCACAATCGGGTCTCCCGGTATAGGATTACAGCACTTAGCAAAGCGAATCATTAGGTTATCATTTCCGCCCACCAGTATACCTTGATTGCGCCCGGTAAAAGTGCCCATAAGGCGCGATACCATATTGGATGGAACCGACTTTTTCACCTTACGAACTTTAAAATACTGCATCACTCTACTTATTGGTAGCTCACCATTACCAACCAGTTCATAAAGGCGATCGAGGTTTATCAGGCCAAGAAACTGAAGAAGACCGGGAGTATGGTCGTTAAACGAAGTCGTTGAATGGAGTTTTTTATAGGAAGTATGGACGATTTTCTTGCCAAGATCAATGCTTTCCTGTTTCCCTGTGTTTTTAAGCCAACGCCGTATGGCACTTCTGGCCTTTGGGGTTTTTACCTCTCTTAACCAGTTTATTGAGGGAGATTTTGAGTTAAGGTGGAGAATTTCTACTGTTTGACCACTTTTTAGTTGCTTGTTGATTGGTTCGATTTTGCCATCAATCTTGGCGCCAATACAGTGAAGACCCAGTTGAGTGTGTACAGAAAAGGCAAAATCAAGTACCGTGGCACCTTTGGGAAGCGAAATTAAATCCCCATTTGGAGTGAAAACAAATATTTCTGCATGAAAGAGATCGATTTTAAAAAATTCATAAAATTCGGTTGAGTCTGTAAGGTCTTTTTGCCATTCAATTAAATTTTTTAACCACACCAGAGCTTTATCATCTCTGCTCATCTCTTTTGAACCACTTTTGTACAGCCAATGTGCAGCGATACCATCCTCAGCTACTTGGTTCATCTCCCATGTACGTATCTGAAGTTCAACAATATGTCCCTGCTCCCCATAGACCGTGGTATGCAAAGATTGGTACCCATTACTCTTAGGGGTACTTATGTAATCTTTAAACCGCTCCTGAACCGGGGTCCATAAAGAGTGTATAATGCCCAGTACGTGATAACAATCTCTTATGGACTTGGTGATAACCCTGAGTGCAAGAAGGTCAAAAATCTCCTCAAAGGGTTTGTTGCGTTGAACCATTTTTCTATAGATGCTATAGAAATGCTTCGGTCTGCCTACAATTGTTGCCTCAATGCCCTCCTCTTCCAGCCTCCTTCGGAGCGGAAAAGTAAAATTATCTATTAAAGACTCTCTTTCAACACGGTTTGCAACCACCTTAGCTACAATGTCTTTGTACTCTTCGGGGTAGAGATGCTTAAAGGCAAGGTCCTCAAGCTCCCATTTAATTTTAGCCATTCCAAGCCTATGTGCCAGGGGAGCATAAATATCTAACGTTTCGGTTGCAATCGCCCGTATGCGATCGGGCTCAAGATATTTTAGTGTTCTGAGGTTATGGAGGCGATCGGCAAATTTTATGATTATTACCCGTAGATCCTTAGCCATGGAGAGAAGCATTTTTCGATACGTTTCGGCTTGTCGCTCCTGACGGGACTTCAGTTGAAAAGTGCTTATTTTAGTCACACCATCCACAAGAAGTGCGATTTCATCACCAAATTCTTCAGCCAGTGTTTCCTTTTTAATCGTTGTGTCTTCAAGCACATCATGAAGGAGACCGGCAGAGATAGTGACAGAATCAAGGCGCTGTTCGGCAAGGATCAGGGAAACAGCAGCCGGGTGGGCCAGGAAAGGCTCTCCTGATTTTCGTAGCTGATCTTTGTGGGCTTCCCAGGAAAATCTGAATGCTTTTTCAATCAGCTCTGTATGTACCTTTGGATTGACCTCTTTAATTTTGCTGAGGAATAATTCACAGGTCTGATCTAATGATGCTGATGGGAGAAAAAGCCCTGAATCCATAATAAGTTATTTCGTTTTTTTAGATGAAAAATTTCTTCCTGATTTTCTTACCCGGGCTAAAATATTTGCCTATAAAAAAATAGTGTTTCGATACCGCTAATAACAGCAGTATCGAAACTAAATGGTGACTACAGCTGGCTACTGTTGAGATGGGGAAGTATTTGCTTTTGATGGCTTAATCCATCAACTGCTCCTTTTCTCTTCTATAAAGATTTAGCTTGGATTCAACTTCTCCCAGCAAAAAGCGCAATTCGCTTGTTTTCTCAACAGCATCCTGAATCCTTTGCTCCTCAGCATTAAGGTTGGCCATCGACGCCTTTATGTCTTCCATCAGGAGATTAAGGCTGGAGATACGATTTTCAGCTTCTTTAATGAGTTGCTTTTCCTTTGCAAGGTCTTTAATTCGTTTCTCAACAGTGTCCATAGTAGTGGTGATATCTTCGACCTGGTTTCCAACCTTTTCGATCTCTTTAGCCTGACTGTTGATTGCTTCAATCTGCGAAGATGCTCTATCGATAATTCCGGTCAGGCTATCAATCTTGGATTGAGTTGAATTAACGAGATCCCGTCCCTTATCTATTGATTCTATGCGTATTTCCATATCCGAAACCACCGTGTCTACACTATCGATCCTGGCGTCAATAGCTTCAATCTTAGAAGTGCGTCTATTGATTTGGTCCATTTCTGTTTTGATGTTTTCCAGCAATTTTTCCACAGTAGCCAGTTCCTTCTCTGCGCGATTAATGTCGGTGCGATGTGAGTCTATGACCGTAATCTGCTCCTGACTTTCCTGTAGTATAGATGAGAACTGGTCTTTGTTTTGTTCTACATTTTCATTGATTTGGGTGATTTCGCCTTGGAATTCTTCAAGCTTGTTGTGAGCATCTCCTACCAGATCCTGCAGCTCTTTTCTCATAGTGCGAATATGGTTTTCTTCCTGAAGCAGAGTTTGTTTTTCTTCAGACAGTCGATGCATCATACTTTTAGCTTCAAGAGACTGAACGGAAATAGCTGAAAGTTGCTCAAGCACCTCCTCGACTTTTTTCTGTTCTTTAGAAAGGCTTTGAATTTTCATGTTTATGTCGCCGAGCAGGTAATTAAGCTGATCGAGTCTTTTTTCAGTTTTTTCGATCATCGACTTACGCTGCAGCTGAGTATTAATTCTGTCATCGATTTCGAGCACCATTGTGCCAAGATTTTCGATTTTTCTTTGTACCTCTTCGATAAGTTTGGCTTTATCCTCAGTTTGGCGTATTTGCTCCTCAGCGCCATCAGAGATTAGTTTAAGTTCTTCGATTCGATTGGTAACCTCCTCGATTTGACTTTCATGATCCTGAAGGCTCTGAATTTTCTGCTCTACTATATCGGCATTGGTGAAAAAGGTGTCGATACGTTCATTGGTGGAATCAATTTCCTCGCGATGAGCATGGAGCGTCTCTTCTTTGCTGCAGGTATCTTCGACAAGAGTTTTTATATCAATCAGTTTTGACTCGAATGCCTCAATTTCTTTCTCTTTATTCACAACGATGTCTAATCTTGAATCAAGCTCGTCAATTTGGGATTCTGTAGATACGATGCGCTGATCCATTGCATCTATTGCCTCCCACTCCTTACTTACTTCTTCAATTTTACGTTTCACTTTATCGAGTGATTTTTCATATTCCAGCACCTGGTTGCGACTGCTTTCAACCATCTGGCGATGTTTATTAAGCGTGTTTAGAGTCGCTTCGGTATTCTTAGAAATGGTGTGAATTTCGTGCACTTTTTCGTTCACCTCATCAATGTGCTTGCTGTGGCGCTGAAATTCAGTAAGTCTGCCATCGAAACGAAGATCCAGCGAACGAATGTCTTCTATCTTATGATTCATCTCTTCCATGAATTGTTCAAAGTGCCGTATCTCATTAATTGAGGTTTGGGACTGTTGGAGCATAGAGTCGATGCGAACAATATTTTTCTCTGTTTTTTCCAGAGAATTGAGTTTGGTTTGCAAGTGTTTGAGATTGGAATCGATACTCCAGGTAAGGGCGTTAAGCCTTCCCGCCTCTTCGTTTGCTTTTTCAACCACAAGTCTTTGAGCCTCAAGAGCTTTAATTTTGGATTTCACATACTCAGAAAGGCTATTGAGATTGTCCAGTTTCTCTTTAAGTAGCCTGAAACGCCCCATCTCACTTTCAACGCTTGAAAGTTTAGTGTTGATGTTATCAACCTCTTCGTTTAACTCAGAGAGCTTGTCCCTTGAATGATCAAACTCATGTTCACGGGAGTTTAATTGTTGCTCAAGTTTGGCCATTTTCTCAAGGGCGCTATTCTGCCGCTCTTCAATTTGGTCAAGATGTTTAAAGCTCTCCTGTAACAACTCACCCTCCGGCGTTTTAAGCCTCTCAAGCACACTGTCCAGCTTTGAACTTATGTTGTGGATATAATCCTCTCCAGAGCTTATCTTCTCAAACACCTGCTCCATGCCCCTTATCCTGCTATCAAGATTAAGAGCAGTCTTCTCAAAAGCCTCCAATCGATCCGAAAGCCCGAGGGCAGATTGCATATTCTCTTTCAACTGATCGTATCTGGAGTCCATCTCTCCCATACTGCTTCTAAGTTCAGTAAGGTTTTGGCTATCATTTTGAATCAGAGACCGTTCATTTTCTGCTGAAGCAAGAAGGGAGTGCAGGTCAGCCTTTTCTTCCCGGCTGTTTCTGAGAAGATCCTGAATCTCTGAGATATGTTCTTCAAGAGTTTCTGCAAGTTGCTGTGGATCTTTAATCTCTTTTCTTCTGGAAAATATCATAAGAAGAGCTCCTGTTTGGGGAAAGTAGATTCCTGGGTTATTTTCCACTCCCCATTATCATTAACGAATATTAATCTTTTACCATTCACGAAGCGGTTGAGATTGGTCGAATAGATCTGGGAAAATTTAACCGTCGCTTCTGTTTCCGAAAGTTCTGTTAATACGAAGTGGTCTATTTCAATCTCTATTACATCATATAGATTGAAGGTTCTGACCTTTCTTTCTCTAAAAGAATTCCAGTGTTCCCGACCACTTCTAAAAACATTGGTGCTGTAGAAAGTTGTGTAGTGCTCTATGTCCATAGATTCCCAAACCCCTTTCCACTCCTTAACCAGATCATAAAACATTTCTGAATGCTTGTTGTAGTCATGTACCAGCTTGGTGTTTCTGTTTATCATACGCTCAAAATAAGTAGTATCAAAAACTGGTACATGTTCGCCACATACTATAACTACCGGAATGCCATATCCTGCCTGAAGAAAAGAACCTAAATCAAGCACATCATCATTTGCTATCGCAAGACATCCGGCGGTGAACTCTGGTGGGGTGTTACCTAAGTGACTTCCATGTATCCATATTCCACTTCCTGTTCTGTTTGCTTCAATGTCCCAGGGGTTGGGGTAATCCAGCACATAGGCAAGGGGCCCGTATAGGGGGGTAAGTTCATGGTTACCTTTTCGACCGATTATAAAATAGAGTCCCTGTGGAGTTTTTTTATCCCCCTCTACCTCCTTGGGACCTTCTACTTCGCCGGTGGCCATGGGGTATTCACGCACAACATCCCAGCCATTTTCCACTCTTTGGATAAGAAACAGTGTTGCCACGTTTTTGTCGGCAAAAATAATATGATCCGAGAATGAAGTGTCGGGGATCGATGCCACAAACGCTTCATAAGGTTCTAAATCTTCTTTTTGAATCGAATCCTGCTTTTTCGTTTCCAGGTCCAAAACATCATCATAACTATTTTTTTCTATAGTAGGAGAAGCTACCTGTATGGAATCTGTTGCTTCAGGTTCATCTTTTAGGGCCATTCTCTCACTGATCCGTTGTGGAACACTTAGGACTGTGGTATAGATTTGAGAAAATGGTATAAATGAAATCGCTTTCCACAGAAAAAAGATGCTCAGAAGCCCTATCCCTAAAAGAGAGCCTATAAAGATCACCCTCTTAGCTTTAGTCTTCACCTGAGCTACATTGATCCATGGAGTATGACTATAGGCACGGGATATATCACGCGCTTTTCGCCAGGTTTGATACCTGAACTGTAGTTCTTTGTATTTATAGATCAGATATAGTTTAGCTTTTTGCCACATGTTGTGTCATGCTTAAAACTGAATAAAGAGCAAAAAAAGTTTCAGTTTCAGGCGCATTGATCCCTTCTTTTTTTAGATAATTACGATGCAAACTGTTGTTAAATATAATAACTGTAATTATATCATTTATTTAACAGTAGTGGCATTATTTTTTTTCTGTGATTTATAATCTGATTTAATTAGGAACTTCATTACCTGTTCTATTGTGTTTCTGTCAGGCGTATTGTTGTAAGAAATTATATAAGTTTTTGAATTTTCGTAATATTTAGCATCTTTTTTCTCAAAAATAGCAATATTTTTAGCTGATAGCATAGTTGATATAGCAAACAGAGTGCTTTTTCCTGTAATAATCGTGTCGGAAAGAGAAATCAGTGCTGCAGCCCGGGGTAAAGAGAGTTGGGGAATTACTTTGAGATTCAGCTCACTTATCCAGGAAGGTGTTTGCTGCTCGGCACATAATGCATCGAAAGCAAATAGCGAAAACCTGCAATCTTTTTTTATACATTTTATAAGCTCCATTATCCACCCCTTATCAAATGTAGATAAAAGGTAGGGAAGATCAATTCCAAGAAGGGGCGAATTTTGTGAAATAGAGTGTTGTTTTAGCAGATGCTCTATATCTTTAAGGGTCGATTTAGCAACAGACCATTTAATCTTTTGCCTTGTATTTCCCAGAAGCTGTGTTAATGCTCTATTTTGCTCAAAGATGTTTGCCGTTTCAGATTGGTTTTTTAGCTGAATGTTTAAAAATGGTGCATTATAACCATCTCCAAAACCAATTCGGGCAGTAGCACCACTTTTGGCTGCCAGATACAGCTGACACAGCTCAGGGGTTTTGTCGAGCACAATGCATAGATCAAATTTTCGCTTTATTTGCTGACATAAAGATTTCCACTGCTGGGTAAAAAGCTGTTTTTGATCCTCTTCATAGCTTAATATATTGCTTACTTTCAAAGAAGAAAGAAGTGTTGAAGCTTTTTTTTCACACACAAGCGTAATCTGGGCGGAGGTGAATTTTGAAGTAAGCATTAAGATCGTATCGATCTGAAATGCCACATCTATTGGGTTAGAAGGGAGTATAATGAGAAGAGAATCAGCAGAATTTAGGCTCCGGGGGATTACAACCTCTGGTATTTTATATATTTTTAATAGATATTTCGATAAGAGGGCTTTTGAATGCTTCTCTCCAATACTATTAAAAAAAACTCGTCTTAAGATGCTGGATTTTTTTGCTTTATTTTTCATTTAAGTGTAAAATCAGATAAAAGATGTATAGGACTGAGAGTATCTATGAAAAATAGCTACATTTCCAATCACATTGCAAATGCAGCGCTGGTAAGAAGATGAAAATGTTTGTTAAGTTGATAAAAATTTTATTACTAATAACTTCTGTAGTGATGATTACAGCGTCAGTTTCGGGAATTCCTGAGGCATTTCTGGGAGAAGTAACTAAATCAGATTACATACCGGTTTTAGCTGTTTTAGGGTTATTGATTACTGTTTTTTTATCTACTCTCAGGCGCAGAGACCCTCAGATAGGTGCTGCTACACTGGTGTTTCTTTGTGCATGGGCCATATTTAGCTTTTCTGTGTTTTCTCCGGATCCGGTGTATAACACAAGCTTTATCTTTTTGTACCTGGTACTTATTGTTTCATCCGCTCTTTTAAACAGGCATTTAGCCTGGGTGTGGGTAGTATCGCTATTTTTTATCTATAAAATAAGTGTTCTTCTATATAACACCTCTTTTGATATCGTTCTGTTCTATTCGATAATATCCGAAAAGCTCCTGATTCGTTTTCCGCTAGTTGCAACACTGTGCATGAGCGGATTTTTGCCGTGGTTTTTTTTACGTAGAACGGCTGTAAGGCATACAGTAAAAAGGGAAAAAGCAAAAACAGGTGGTACAAAGGCAGCTAAGAGCTCAGGGCCGGAGGGTATCCCTTCTTCATCAAAAAGTGACAATGTGGTAATTGAGGCGATAACCAATGATTCAAGCCATAAATCCCTAGAAGAATTGTTGTCCAGTATCGTTTATTTTGTGAGCAGAAACTTTAAAGCCTATTCATCGATGGCCTATATCTATAATCCAGCCAAGAAAGTTTTCAGACTCAACTCGTTTCAGTCTAAAAGCATATATATTCTTCAAAATGCAATAATTCCTGCAGGTCGGGGTGTACTTGGGAATCTTGGAAGTAACAAACAGATCTTTATGAGTGGAGATATAAGTCTTTACCACTCTGATATGGGGTATTACTCAAAACCAGAGCCTGTGAATTCCATACTGGCTGCTGCAATAATTTCCCAGGACGGAGAGCTTCTGGGGTGTCTTGTTTTGGACAGTAAAGATAAAAACGCATTCAGAGATCAGGATAAAGAACTTCTTAAAAGGTTTACAAAGATAGCTGCCGCTTTGATTACAAACGTAAGAATGAGAGTGTTTCAGGAGCGGGCTGCAACAACGTTTCAAATTTTTTATGAAATGAGTCATAAGTTCACAACAGCACTTAAAAAAGATGACGTATTTGATATCCTGTTTGAGATGGTCCAAAGAATCACAAACTGTTCACGAACCATGATTATTCTGCTTGATGAGAAAAAAAGAAAAGCTGTTGTTCACAAAGTCTGCGGTGAGGGGGACGAAATCCCCGAAAATTTTGAGTTTCCAATTAATGCTGGTCTATATTCATTTGCTATTCAGAAAAACCGGGTTTTAAATATACCGGATATGCAGGCTTACAAAAATGATAAGTTTTTCCGATTCTTTGCTGGGGAACCCACCCCTGACAACCTCAACTCTCTTCTCCTTTTACCGATAACAGATGATGAGAAGCGCTGTACTGGTTTGGTATCTTTAGAAAGCAAAGAACTTAACTATTTTTCTGCTCACATACAAAAGATCTTAGCAACTATGGTAGAAAATGCATCCGTTGCTTTTACTCGTGCTCTTTTATATGAATGTATGGAGAAACTTGCCACAACTGATGGGCTTACAGGGCTGAATAATCATAGAAACTTTCAGGAAATATTGACAAGAGAACTTGAGCGAAGCAGGCGTTACGGACATACGCTCTCGCTGCTGCTGATGGATATTGATCACTTCAAGAACTTTAATGATACCTATGGACACCCTGTTGGTGATCTTGTGCTTAAAGAAATTGCTGCATGTATACGCAATTCCGTGAGAATTAATGATATTCCTGCACGGTACGGAGGCGAGGAATTTGCGGTAATAATTCCCGAAACACCGGAAAAGGGGTCCTTGTCGATTGCTGAGAGAATCAGACAATCCATAGAAGAACACGTTGTAGTAAGTGAAAATCACCGACTAAAAGTTACAATAAGTGTTGGGTGTGCAGTGTTTCCATTTCATGGTGAAACCCAGCAGCAATTAATCGATAATGCCGATAAGGCACTTTACTACTCTAAAGAAAATGGAAGAAACAGAGTAACCCTTTGCAACAAGAAGGTAACCCTTAAATCCTCCTAAAGTGCTTCTTTAATCATAGTAAATAATCGGGAGTTACATAGTGAAAATTACATTTCTTGGTACAGGAACATCTCATGGTGTGCCATCTCTTGATTGTATGATACATGATTACTCATTCTGTCCATCAGGCGTCTGTAAGCGCTCACAGACTGACAAAAAACACAGGCGCACCCGTTCCTCACTGTTAATTACATCTCAGAATAAAAATATACTTATTGATATTACCCCTGATTTCAGATACCAGGCTTTGCGTGAGAAGATAAAGAGAATCGATTCCATTCTTTTAACCCACGCACATGCAGACCACATAGGTGGTATTCCCGATATCCGTTCATACACCAGAAACAGGCGACTTTTTATATACGGTTCACAGGAAAGTATTAGGTCCGTAAAAGAAACATTTTCCTACATTTTTAAAAGCGATACTTTCGTCGGGGGTGGAATACCAGATATTGGAACTTGTACGGTACGGGAACCATTTGAACTCCTGGATCTTTCAATACAACCGGTACCAGTGGTGCATGGCCCACTCAAGGGGTGCTTTGGTTACAGAATAGGAGATGTGGGGTATATACCTGATGTGAAAACAATACCCGGTAATTCTATGGATCTGTTAAAGAGTGTAAAGGTACTTATCCTAAACTGCTTGAGAAAGAACAGGACACACTCAACTCACCTTACGCTTTCTGAAAGTATGAAAATAGCAAGAGAGTTGTCTCCTGAAAAGTGCTATTTTATACATATGGCCTGTGATATTGATTATGAGTTTGACACAGAGCTTTTAGAACCGTGGATGCAATTTTCTTATGATGGATTAACTATAAAAATAGATCAATAATTTTTATACAAAACGTTAAACAAGGAATGGAATATGGAGCAGTATAAAAAAGAATTCATTGAATTTATGGTAAGATCTAATGTCCTTACTTTTGGTGATTTTGTTACAAAAAGCGGAAGACGTACTCCATTTTTTATAAATACCGGAAACTACAGTACAGGGGAGCAATTAAATAAACTTGGTCAGTTTTACGCAGAAGCATTAAACAGAAGATTAGGTACCAGCTTTGATGTATTATTTGGCCCTGCGTATAAGGGGATACCTCTTGCAGTTACAACTTCAGTTGCACTATGTTCACATTTTTCACACAATGTATCTTTTTGTTTTAACCGAAAAGAGGCAAAAGATCACGGTGAGGGCGGAACTATAGTTGGTTGTAAACTTAAAGAAAACCTTAAGGTGGTAATTATTGAAGATGTTACCACTGCAGGCACATCAGTAAGGGAATCTATTCCGCTGCTTCAGGCTACAGCTACAGTTAGAGTAAAAGGATTAGTGGTATCCGTTGATAGGATGGAAAAGGGCACCGGAGAGAAAAGCGCGTTATGTGAACTGAAGGATGAGTTTGGTATAGATGCTTTTTCGATTGTAACTCTTGATGAAATCGTTAGTTATCTCTATAAAAGAGAAATAGATGGCATGATTGTGCTGGATGAATCTGTGTATGCTCGAATTGAGGAGTATAGGGCCAAATATGGTGCAAAATGCTAAATAAAATACAGCTTTGGAGTTACTAACTACCCCCTTTTTCTAATTATTATGAAAAATTAGAAAAGGTATGTACTATTTCTTATGTGAGAAGCGTAATGGTTCTTCTGTGAATTCAGGTAAACAGGAATACGATAATGATTATTGCTACTCCAAAGCTTCTCAAGTCTTCTCTGGTTGTTGTTTTTACAACTTTAGTTGCGCTACTGTTTCTTGCCCGCGCAGGAGTATGGCTCCTTGTGTCTGACCAGGTGCCTGCAAGACTGGATACAGTGTTTACTTTTGCCGGAGAAGCGGCGCGGGTGAGATATTCAAGAGAACTTGTAGAGAAAAACGTGAGGGCACATTGGCTTCTTAGCGATTATGAAGATGGGTATGCAAGGTTATTAAAACTGGATGGGTTTACTATGGACAGAGTTACTGCTGTTGATACCTGCACCAACACCTACTCGGAAGTCAGAGCTCTTCAGAGTTTCCTCAATACCAGCACCTGGCTTGGTATACGACAACCTCCAAACCCATTGAAGGTGGGGTTGGTATCCAGTCCTTATCATATGCGCCGAATAAAAATAATGATTGAACGAACCATAAATGACGATTCCATAGAGTTTTATTATCTTCCTGTACCACTTGAGAGGTATAGCCTTGATGCTGAGATGTACAGGGAATGGTGGAGGTATGAGAATGTCGGCTCTACGGTGATACTTGAGCTTATGAAAATATTTTACTTTTGGTTAATATCATAGAACCGAAATTGTTCATAATGCGTTACTTCTTAATAGCTGAGAGGCAATCGGCAAGAAGTGTATCAATATCTACTGAAGCTGTGCCAAGCTCTGCTACTGTTAAACCGGCAGCGTGATTTGCCAAAAGCGCTGCTTCAAGCGGTGTCGCTCCGGATACATATGCTGCACTAAACACACTTATTACCGTATCTCCGGCTCCGGTTACATCAAACACGTTTCTGGCAACAGTTGGAAGATGTGTAAAGGAGCGGCTTTGAGCTTCAAACAATGCCATCCCCCTTTCACTCATTGTTACTAAAAGGTGCTCAAGGGAGAGCTGGTCTAAAATTTTCCACCCAAGCTCTCTGATCTCTTCATCGCTACAGGTCGTCTTCATTGCAATCCCAAGCATCGCATGAGCTTCCTTTAGATTTGGGGTAATGAGCGAGGCGCCGTTGTAGAGATTGAAATGGCGCTCCTTGGGATCAACTGCCAGAAACTTATTGTTTTTTCTACACTGTAAAATAATCTCTTTGATCAGAGCTGGAGAGGTGACCCCTTTACCATAGTCTGAAATGATCACCCCTTTTACGGTATCAATTTTTTTATTGAAACAACTGCTTAAATCCGAGTACTCTTCATCATTGAGATCAGTTGTAATCTCCTGGTCAGCGCGGACTATTTGCTGATGTTTTGCCATAATTCTGGTTTTGGTTGTGGTGGGTCTGAACTTAGAGCATATCAATGAATCAGAACAACATCCCGATTCGCTGATCATCTGCTTTATTTCACTACCTGCTTCATCATCTCCAAGCAAAGAAATAAGCACTGGGTTTATGCCAAGGCTGTTTAGATTCTGTACTACATTTGCAGCACCTCCAAGGCGTGTGGAAGTTGATTCGATTTCAACCACCGGCACGGGTGCTTCAGGAGAGATCCGTCGTACTTCACCCCACATGTATTTATCAAGCATTATGTCGCCAATCACTGCTATTGAGTTATTTTTAAACTCATTAAGGATGTTCTCTAACCGTCTTGTGGAAACAGAGATATCTTTCACGTAGTGAACCTTTCAGAAAATTAGGGATGTCCAGAAAGTGTAAAAGGGTAGAAAGAGCGGGTTTAAAATACTTGAGAGTAGGTTAGATTCCGGTATCAGCCATTCGCCTACCAAAAGTACCATAAAGATCATCGGAAAGTACTTAGAAATAGTGATGTACTGTGGTACGTAGCGCTCTGGCATTAAACCCAGTAAAATTTTTGATCCATCCAGTGGCGGTATAGGTAAAAGATTGAAAAATGCGATGCCTATATTGATCAAAACGCCCAAATTTAGAATGTCGAACACTGCTTGAGCAGAGGATATATTTGGAACAAATGTGTACAATACCCGAATTACGTATCCAATTATCAGAGCCAGTATGATATTTGAGATCGGCCCTGCAGCACTAATCAGAGCAAGATCACACTTTGGATTGCTTAGATTGTGTCCATTAACAGGAACCGGTTTTGCCCACCCGAACGGGCCGAAAAGGAGCATCACGGTTCCAAGCAAATCCAGATGGCTTAGTGGGTTGAGTGTGAGCCTGCCTGCATTTTTAGCAGTGGAGTCACCACATTTGAGTGCAACCCATCCGTGGGCTAATTCATGTATAGTTAGAGCTACTAATATGGCAGGAACTCTATACAGTGTTATATCCATTTCTGACACTATGCCCGATCCTTTTGTGTTTAAGACGAATAGTTTTACGTTCCGGAATAGGAAAAAGTCAGTGGCATTAAAAAATAATGCATTGTGGGGTTAGTATCATACAATCAGATGATGTTTTTTTTACTAATCCCGGAGTACGTTGGTTATAAAGCCGCTTTAAAAAGAAAAAGGTTATCTGTTTTGGTGCCCATTATAGATAATTCCCCCCATTTCTCTATAGTGTTGTAGAACTGCTTTGGCTTCCTCTCTTAACACATCAGCTTTTACCTCTATTCCACGCAGATTGAGTTCATCGATCCACCTAACAGGTTTTGCACCTTCATCAAAGCCCACGCTTCGTGCATCTTCATCCCTGGCACCACACACCAGGCTTTTTATACCAGACCAGGGAATTGCACCAAGGCACATCGCACATGGTGCGGTACTTGAAACAAGCTGACAAGGTGGTAACCCCTTGGCTCCAAGATCAAATGTGCCCATTTTTTTCTGAGCAAGCATCAAAGCTACCATTTCAGCGTGAGTTATCGATAAACCACTGGTGGTAACCAGATTCACTCCAACAGAAATGATCTCATCAGTATCTAAATTAAAAACAGCGGCCGCAAATGGCCCACCACTTTTTGCTTCGATATTTCTGTTTGCAATTTTTAAAACCAGCGCCATTTTCTGCTCAACTGTATTCAATACTTTGCAATCATGGTTTAAAAATGGCTCGATCCACTCGGGGATAGTAATCGTGACCGTAGTGCTTAGCTGGGTATTCATACGTTCTCTCTTTAGGGTTTAAGTGTCCAAAGGTGGTTTGCTGCGTAGCCTTTTTTTCTCCTTTTGTGCACGTTTCTCTTCTCGTCTCTTTTTCTTTGCAGAAAAAGGGGTTTTGGTAGGAATACGTTTTTTTTTCTTTTGTTTAAGGCGGTTTAGTTTTGTCCTTAACCTTTTGATGCAGATACTTTTATTTAAGTGCTGGCTTCGTTCTGCTGTGCAGCGTACGACAATTCCGCTGGGGCGATGAACCAACCGTACCCCGGATTCTGTTTTATTTACGTGCTGTCCGCCTTTTCCGCCGGAGCGAAAGGTAAAAACATCACACTGCTCGAGCAATTTTTCATCACTTGTTGGTATAGTACTATTTTCCATACATTCACTACTATGGCATGAACAGTGCCAAAAAAGAGGTGGTTCACCAGGTTTCAGAGTGGATTTTTTTCACCTGAAGTTCCCGTTTTTGTGTTGTATCTACCTGCTCACCGGGATAACCGATACTTATAATAGAATCTACTCTAATGTTATCTGCAATACTAAGGACCTCTTTTACATAGTATTCTGAAGAGAGTGCAGCGTTATGTTTGCGGTTCCGTATTTGAATCCAGCAGCTTCCAAGTCCTCTGTTTTGTGCCTCCATTTGCAGTAAAATGGCACAAATTGAGCAATCTTCAACCCAAACATCACTTTTGGTTTCATCAGCGCATATCACTACTCCCAAAGCGGCGTCTTTTAAAAATGCTGAACCGTGTTCTTTGCTGTAAGAGAGCTTAAGCAGCTTGGAGCGATCTTCAACAAAGACAAACTCCCAGGGATTTATGTTTCTTGAAGATGGGCAGAGCAGTAAAACTTCTTTTAGGGCTTCTTTTGTTTGCGGCTCTATGGGTTTATCTTGGTAACAGCGGATACTTTTTCTTTTTCGTAACATTTCAAGCATAAGATCTCCTTTTTGCACAGAAGGGGATATGGTGTTTTGAGTAAAATAAATGAAGTTTTAAGGCCAAAAAAATCAATTTGAGAAAAAAAGCGAAAAAGGTATAAAGTTTTTTTTTCAAAGAGTCGATATGTTTAATGTAAGTCAAACGAAGGTTTGCTTTTAAGTGAAGCGAAAATTGAAAGAGAATACGGCAAGGACGCCGGGATAATAACAAATAATAATGTCGAAAAACGCAGCGGCATTATTTAAACAAGGAGGTTCCATATGCGTATCAACAATAACATTCCTTCAATGGTAACTCAGGGTGCGATGTACAGAGTAAATCGTGACATGTCTAAATCCCTTGAGAGATTGTCAACCGGTTTGAGGATTAACCGTGCAAGCGATGATGCCGCTGGACTTGGTGTTTCTGAAAACCTCCGTACACAGGTCAGAGGCACAGCACAGGCCAGACGTAATGCAATGGATGGTATAGCCGCGATTACTGTGGCCGAAGGTGCAGCAAATGAAATCTCTGATATACTTCAGAGAATGCGTGAGTTGGCTGTACAATCATCTAATGATACACTTACCGATACTGAACGTGGTTACACAGACGCAGAGTTTCAAAGCCTTATGAGCGAGATTGATCGTATTGGCGGTGTGACTAATTATAATGGAATGAAATTAATTAGCGATGACACAGGTGCTAATCGGTTTGGTGAAGTGGGAGCTGGAAGCAAACTGTGGATAGATGCAAACGATGATGAAACGGTAGATAGCATCGATATAGAGATTGCCGATCTGACCACCGCTGGGTTGGCGCTTACCGGAGTGGATTTAGGTACACAGGCTGATTCTGTTGCAGCCATAACAGCTTTGGATAGCGCTATAAATGATGTTAATGAGATGCGTTCAAATATGGGAGCCTATATCAATCGTTTGGAGCACGCCATAAACAATCTCACCATTTCAAATACCAACCAACAATCAGCGGAATCTTTGATCAGGGATGTGGATTTTGCCAGCGAAAGCTCACAGTTCACACGCAACCAGATACTCACCCAATCAGGAACATCAATGCTTGCACAGGCAAACATGACTCCTCAAAGCGTCCTTTCTCTTCTGGGCTAAGTATTTTGGGGCAGAAACTTTCTGCCCCTATCTCCTCTTTTGAGCTTATACAATGGTTTTTTGGACAGATTTTATAAGTTTGTTTTGTTTTGTGAAAATCTTATATATATTTAATTTCACATACAACTGTTTTTGTTTCTGGTGCATTTTATACCTTAAACGCATAAAATGCAGGTAGGGCGGTGAACAGGCATATTAAAAACAGTCTTGAGAGATTGAGAGCTTTGATATTATAGTTATTCTGTAGCCAAGAAGAGAGAGACTGTACGTTATAGGTCTAAAGAAGGTAAAATCAAAAGCTTGGCATGGCTCTAAGAGGTAGTGTTTTTATTCTATGCTCCGGTTGTGATAGAGAAAAAAGCTTATCGAAACAAAATAAACGACCGACAAATTCAGGAGAGGGTCAAAAGAATGCTGAAAGGAAGCATAAATCGGATAAAGAATCTCTTGGTGGTGGTATTGGTTCTCGGGGGGGGGACAACGGTCCTGAGTGCAGGATTACCAGGAGAGTATCTGCTTACTTACAGGTGGCGTGATCTAAATAGTCCTCATTCTCCGTTATTTAACCCAGCCATTATATCCGAAGCCAATTATAACTCCCTTCGAGCCGCTATGGCACCAGTGCTTGGTGGTGAATTTATGCTTTGGGAGTTTGGGCTTAATGTTCCGTTGGGTCTTTATCATACCGCTGGTATTACTACCTTGATTGAGGGCAGCGGGTATGCCTACGAAGCTATAACCGATGGTCAGGGAAGGCTTGTGCCAACTGACAATCGGAGCCAAAATACAAACTTTTTCCTGGGCTTAAGCTATGCCTGGCATGTCTGGAACAGGCTCAGTGTGGGTACCAACTTTAATTTTGCTTATCAGTCAAACTTTTCATATGATGCTTTGAGAGGGTTTGGATTAGATCTTGGAGTTACCTACCGGGTTTTAAGACATCCATTCTTCGGGGACCACGTTTTTGGGCTTTCTGCTCAAAACCTTATTGCTCCATCAATGGGACGCTCCTATGTCCCGGATTTCGGTAATACCAGTGAGTATTCAAGAAATCTACGTATCTCTTTATTATCAAACTTTTGGGAAAGCAGGATTGAGCATTCCATGGAATTCAACCTGAAAGATTTTTTTGCTAACACTGAGGTATTCCTGGATGATGTTAAAGAGCTCGACTGGGATCTGAACTGGAGAATGGGATTTTGGGCTTTGAGAATGGCCAAAGCTTACGTCATGTTCGGGTTCGGTGATGATGCTTTAGATTATTGGGGCTTTGCTGTTGGGGCCAATGTTCCAAGTTTTAACTTTGGTCGTGATCTTTCCTTTTTCTACCAGTATAACATTATGACCGAAGATCAAAGCGATGCAACTTCCCACACTATATATGCGAAACTGGATTTTGGGCTGCACCGGGAAGAGCGGTATGCCAGAAGAATGGCACGGCTTGTAAGTATGTCACCCAATGAGCTGTATAACCAGGCTCGTACGCTCTATAATGAGGGTAACTACTGGGATGCTTTTTTCATCTTTAGCCGCATCGAGGTCGAACATCCCGACTTCTTTCGCGATGATTACGTAAAGCTCTACCGATCAAGCTGCCAGGAAAAGATGGACATGAGGAGTAATGCGCTGAAGAATTATGAGAGAGTGAAGAGTGAATACTCTATGAGCTCTATTGTGCCTCCTGCAGATCTTGGGATTATGAGGATTCATTATCGTAATAATAATTTAACAGCAGCAACAAACAGCTTTGTGGAACTGAACAAGCCGGGAGTACCCGATTCAATACGGCATCATGGTAACTACCTGATGGCTCAGATATTTCTGCAACAGGGCGAAATTAATAAAGCTATTCAGTCTTTTTCTATAATCCCGGAAGGACATCCTGATTATCTGTTTGCCCAACATGCTGTTGCGGTTGCGCATGCTCAGGCTGGTAGTGATATGGGACACATTATTGCAGCACTGGAAAACTGTATCAGTATTCCTCCACAGACACCTGAACAGCAGGAAATCGTTAACCGCTCCTATGTTTT
Source organism: Chitinispirillales bacterium ANBcel5 (assembly GCA_029688955.1). Classification (NCBI taxonomy): domain Bacteria; kingdom Pseudomonadati; phylum Fibrobacterota; class Chitinispirillia; order Chitinispirillales; family Chitinispirillaceae; genus Cellulosispirillum; species Cellulosispirillum alkaliphilum. The sequence goes on from JARUKZ010000004.1 coordinate 123,096, forward strand.
TCTGGGATATATTTTCTATGAGGATGATGCACTTGCCAGAGCGGTTGTAGCACTGAGGCAGGTTCCTGAAAACAGTATTTATATAGAAGATGCACTTTTGGGTAAGGCATGGACTGCTCTTAAAGCAGGGCAGGCAGAGGACTGTATCTCCGCTGGTCGGAGACTGGTTCGTCAAACCGATAAACCTGTTCTTGTCTGTGAGGGTAAGCTGGTTCAGGCTTATGGACATCTGCTCAGAGAAAATCACGAAGCCGCATTTGAGCTTCTCAGTGATGCACACGATCTGATTGTGCAAACTGAATTTCCTGACATTAATAAACTAAATGCACGTCAGGATAAATATTATGATGAAAGAGACGAATTCGATGAACTCGCTCAGCGGGTAGAGGACATATCAAACCGGGGGCATACGGCTCTTATGGTGAGTCAGCTTGATAGCATTCATAACAGGTATGATGTGTACCGGGAAGATTTTAGAGATTTTTACCGCTATGAGTCTGAGTTTGGCAGAACTTCATTTTTCTCCAGAAACATATTTTTCGTGAAGGAAGATATAGAATACGCACTTGCAACAGTGCAGAATATCCTGGGCCGTAGTGTGATAGACCGTGAAGAGAGAAGGCAGCAAAGAGAGATCGAAGAAGAGCTAGAGAGGCTCAGACGGGAGCTTCAGGAGGCCGAATAGTGAGCGACTTTTATGAACTTATTAAAAAACGGTACTCTGTAAGAGGGTACCTGAATAAGCAAGTAGAAGAAGAAAAACTAGTAAAAGTTCTGGATGCGGGGCGTAATGCTCCATCTGCCTGTAATATTCAACCATGGTCTTTTATTGTTATCCGTGATGAGCAAGTCAGAAATCAGCTTGGAAAAGTATATAGCAAAGAATGGATTTTAAGTGCACCGCTTGTCATTGCGGTGTGCTGTGACCGAAATAAATCCTGGAAAAGAAGCGACGGCAAAGACTATGGGGATGTGGATGCGGCAATTGCTATGGATCATATTACTCTTGCTGCTGCTGAACTTGGGCTTGGGACCTGTTGGGTCGGTGCGTTCGATCCCGGGGAGGCTTCTAAACTGTTCCAACTTCCTGACCATATAGAACCCGTGCTTCTTACCCCGCTTGGGTATCCTGCTGTACCGTCTTCGCAAAAGAGCAGAAAGGCTCTTGAGGAAGTTGTTCACTGGGATTACTACGGAGGTCAGAAGTAACCTTCTGGCTCTTTTCTAAAAAAAAACGCATTTTTGCCCTCAATATGCTCACTTTTTCAGCAATGTAGTGACAACCCCCCTTCATTTTCGTATTTTCTTCTTCTACTACAAGAAATTAATTACTTAAACTTAAATCTCACAGGTGTGTAATGTATGAGTACTAAAAGTTTACCTTTCAATAAGGAAAAAATCGAAGAAATAGTAAAAGAGTATCCCACACCATTTCACATTTATGATGAAAAAGGGATAAGAGAAAATGCCCGAAAACTACTTAAAACGTTCTCATGGGCACCGGGTTTTACCGAATATTTTGCCGTAAAGGCAAATCCTAACCCCTATATACTTAAACTGTTTGCGCAGGAAGGGGTTGGAGGAGATTGCAGTTCTTATCCTGAGCTTGAGCTCTCAAGACGCGCTGGTATCACAGGTGAAAAGATTATGTTCACATCAAACGATACTCCTTATCAGGAATACCAGGCTGCACGTGAGCTAGACGCCATTATCAATTTGGATGATATTACTCATATCTCCTATCTTGAGCACCATGCTGGTTTGCCTGAAATTGTTTGTTTTCGCTATAACCCCGGCCCTCTTCGTCAGGGTAATGAAATCATTGGTAATCCCCGGGAAGCTAAATATGGATTTACCAGAGATCAGCTTTTTGAGGGGTATAAAATCCTCAGAGATAAAGGTGTAAAGCGTTTTGGCCTTCACGCTATGGTTGCTTCTAATGAGCTTAACGGCAAATACTTTGTTGAAACAGCAGAAATGCTTTATGAGCTGGTCGTGGAGATATCTCAGCAACTCGGTATCAGGTTTGAGTTTGTGAACATTGGCGGGGGAGTTGGTATCCCGTATCGTCCCGAGCAAAAACCGGTTGATTTGGAAGCGGTATCAAAAGGGATTAAAGAGGCTTATGAGCGGATAATCGTTGCAGCAGATCTTGCTCCGCTAAAGCTTTATATGGAGTGTGGACGTATGATGACCGGGCCATATGGTTTTCTTGTTTCAAGGGTACTTCATGAAAAGAAAATCTATAAAGACTATGTGGGCCTTGATGCAACCATGGCTAACCTGATGCGTCCGGGATTGTATGGTGCGTATCATCATATCACTGTACTTGGTAAAGAAAACGCTCCTGCCGAACATCTCTACGATGTAACCGGGTCTCTTTGTGAGAACAATGATAAGTTTGCAATCGATAGAAAACTTCCGGAAACAAAACCCGGTGATTTGGTTGTTATCCATGACACAGGAGCTCATGGGCACGCAATGGGTTTTAATTACAATGGTAAACTACGCTCCGCTGAGCTTCTCTTAAGAGAAGACGGCAGCGTTAAGCAGATCAGACGTGCTGAGACATTGGATGATTATTTTGCCACTCTCGATTTTGAGGGTTTGTCTTCTTTTTAAATAAACGGAGAATTCGGGATGAACGAACTTATTTTAAGGTATGGCTGTAATCCTCATCAGGCCCCGGCCAGGATTTTTTCACCGGATGGAGAACTTCCATTAACGGTGCTCAATGGAACGCCCGGGTATATCAATCTTCTTGATGCACTGAACTCATGGCAGCTTGTAAAGGAACTTCAGGAACAGCTGGGCATGGTCGCAGCTACCTCTTTTAAGCATGTCAGCCCAGCAGGCGCTGCTGTTGCTGTTCCATTAACTAAAGAGCTCAAAAAAGCCTACTTTGTTGATGATATGGAGCTTTCGGACGCGGCTACCGCCTATGCACGGGCCAGAGGGGCTGACAGAGTTTCTTCCTTTGGTGACTGGGCTGCTTTTAGCTCTACTGTAGATAAAAGCGCAGCAATGCTGCTTAAACGTGAAGTAAGTGATGGGGTTATTGCGCCCGACTACGATCCGGAAGCCCTGGAGATTTTAAAAACTAAAAAGGGTGGTAAATTTGCTATACTGCAGATCGATAAAAATTACTCTCCCTCAGGGGCTGAGGTGAGAGATGTCTATGGTATCTGCTTTGAACAAAAAAGAAATGATATTACCTTAGACCGCTCTACACTAGAGAATGTGGTTTCGGAAAATAAGGATTTTCCTGAATCTGCTGTAAGAGACCTTATTCTTGCTCAGGTAACACTTAAATATACCCAGTCAAATTCGGTTTGTTTTGCCTCCGGAGGGCAGGTTATAGGAGTAGGAGCAGGGCAACAGTCCCGGATTCACTGCACCCGTCTGGCTGCTTCCAAGGCAGACAGGTGGTTTTTACGACAGCACAATAAAGTCTTGAATCTGCAGTTTAATGAAAAAATAACCCGTCCGGTACGTGACAATGCAATCGATCAGTACTTTGAAGAAAACCTTACACCTGCAGAGATGTATGTGTTTCAGAGTAATTTTAAATCTGACCCTGAATGGTTTTCTAAGGATGAGAGACGTGAGTGGTTAAATCTAATGGATGGAGTATCGCTTGCTTCAGATGCATTTTTCCCTTTTAGAGACAATATCGATCGTGCACAACAAAGTGGGGTAAAATACATTGCCCAACCCGGTGGATCTGTAAGGGATGATGCTGTAATTGAAGCCTGTAATGAGTATGGGATGTCTATGGCTTTCTCATCTGTAAGATTATTTCATCACTGAAATAAGTAAAAGGTTGTTTTTGTTACATATTCAAGAGCTTTTTGAATCTAACCAAAAGGTAACATTGGCAGAGGTATAAATGTCTAAAAAGAGAACAGCAATTACTCCGACTAGGCAGGAAGATTATCCTGAATGGTATCAGCAGGTTGTTAAGGCATCTGATCTGGCTGAAAATTCACCGGTCCGGGGATGTATGGTAATAAAGCCCTGGGGGTATGCTCTGTGGGAAAATATTCAGCGTGTATTAGATGGTATGTTTAAGGCTACCGGTCATAAGAATGCCTATTTCCCTCTGTTTATTCCCAAAAGTTTTCTCGAAAAAGAGGCACAGCATGTTGAAGGGTTTGCAAAGGAGTGTGCTGTTGTTACTCATCACAGGCTCGAGGCCGGCGCTGAAGGTAAACTTGTTCCCGCCGGCGAGCTGGAAGAACCCCTCATTGTACGACCTACTTCAGAGACCATTATAGGTGCTATGTTTTCAAAGTGGGTGCAGTCTTACCGCGATCTGCCACTGCTTATTAATCAGTGGGCAAATGTGGTGCGGTGGGAGATGAGGACTCGAATGTTTCTGCGTACCGCCGAATTTCTATGGCAGGAGGGGCATACCGTTCATGCCACAGCACAAGAGGCGCAGCAGGAAACCATGAAAATGCTACGGGTCTATGCCGATTTCGCGGAAAACTACATGGCCATGCCGGTCATTCAGGGTGAAAAAACCGAAAGTGAGCGCTTCCCTGGCGCCGATACTACCTATTGTATCGAAGCAATGATGCAGGACCGTAAAGCGCTTCAGGCCGGTACATCGCACTTTCTTGGCCAGAACTTTTCTAAGGCTTCAGAGATTAAATTCCAGAATGATGCGGGGGTTGAGGAGTTTGCATGGACTACATCATGGGGAGTATCAACACGACTGGTGGGCGGACTCATTATGACCCACGGTGATGATGATGGCTTAATGATACCTCCTAAACTTGCTCCTTCACACATTGTAATAATACCCGTTATACATGGTGATGACACTGCTTCTGAGGTGATGGAGTACTGTCAAAGTTTGGCTTCCCAACTCAGGGACAAGCAGTACGATAAACGGGCGGTTGAAGTGGAAGTAGACACCCGGGATATGCGGGGGGGAGATAAGGTTTGGTCATGGATAAAAAAAGGCGCGCCCGTTTATCTTGAAATCGGTCCCCGGGATATCGCATCTGATTCGGTTTTTGTGGGAAGAAGGGATAAGAGCCGTAAAGAGCGCTATAGTCAGCCACGGGCAGAGTTTGTGGCTAAGGTCGCAGAACTGCTTGATGACATTCAAAACTCTATGTTTGAGAAGGCCAAAAAATTCCGTGACAGCAATATTGTAACTATCGATACCAAAGATGACTTTTATAACTTCTTCACTCCAAAGAACAAAAACAAGCCCGAAATTCACGGTGGGTTTGCAATGGCACACTGGAATGGCTCTAAAGAGGTGGAGGAGAAGATTAAAAATGATCTCAATGTAACAATACGCTGTATACCGCTTGATGCAAATGAAGAACAAGGTAAGTGTATTATCACGGGTGAGCTTTCCAAAAGAAGAGTGGTATTTGGAAAATCCTATTAAAAGTGTTTGCTTTTCAGCACCGGGGAATGCTGCTGTGTGCAGTCATAACCGGTGCACCTCTTTTTTTTCATACCCACTTCATCTAATACGTATCAAACATAACCATATGAAAACAGCCACGGTTTGGGTCGGTGATATCTTTTGATTGCTGAGCTTAATGATTAGTGTGCCGGGACTGAAAAAAGCAAAAAAAAGGGAATGACAATGAAATACTGCTGGACAACTGTTTATGTGAGAGACCTTGACCAGTCAATTAAGTTTTATAAGGAGATTATCGGACTAAAACTTAACAGGCGGGCCAATGTAACGGATACAAGAGAGCTGGCGTTTCTTGGTGAAGGTGAGACACAGATTGAGCTGATATGTGATAAGAGTGTCGGGGAGCCCCAGATCGGCTCAGGGATTTCGCTTGGTTTTGTTACCGAATCGTTGGAAGAGATGATTACGTTTCTGGGTGAAAAGGGTATAGATGTCCACTCGGGGCCTAAACAGCCTAACCCCACCATTCGCTTTTTTTATGTGCTGGATCCAAACGGGGTAAAAATACAGTTTGTGGAGTTTGTTAAGGCTAAATAGCTTGCCTTGAAACCATTCGCTCTTTGGGGTTTACATAAATAATTCAAAGCAACAGTACTTAACTTTGATTATAATAAGAGGTAAAAGTGAAGTCGCTGGCAACCGGTATTGCAGTAAATGTATGGGGATGGGGCGGGACTCTCTGCTAATCAGTTTCAGGGAACTGTAAATAGTTGAAACTGCGAAAGAACTTCGGGTTTTCGCAGTTTCTCTCAGGGCTGTAATGTTTTTATACTTTCCATAGTACTCCAAAGGTAAGAGCTCCTCTGTATCTGCCCAGATAGGCATTTTCCACATACACTGCAAAGTTGTCTCTGATAAAGTAGTTTGTTCCCTGAATCGATGCTATACGGAATCTACTGAGGTTGTACCATCCGGGCTGTATAATATCAAAGCCCAGACCGATACCAAGATAGACATCAAAGTTTTCGAGCCACTCAAATGGTTCACTTACATTTTTGAAGCCCAGATGTGTAGTACCAAGGGCTGCCACCGAAACACCTAAGCTGTTTGCACCGTAATCGAGATAGGTGGTAACATTACCCCTTCCTGCTACACCAAAGGACAGTGGCACGCTTTCTCCTATTCGGATTTCATTAAAGATAAATTCCATCCCGGGATTAAGCGTAAGACCTACCGTTCCCCACCAGGGGCTTATACCGATTGCAGCATTATAGGTGCGGTCTCCTGTTTCAAGGTGTGGATCCCAGTCTTCAAAGGCATTGTCCTGTGATAGTGCGATTCCAAAAAGGAGGAAAAGTAGTGAGATCACCCTGATCGTTGTTTGCTTTTGTGATTTCATAACTAAAACTCCGGTTTTAAGTATCTAATTCTTACAAACATAGTGAACTTCAAAAACCGTACCTGTTTAGATGTCCACGGCTTACCTGTCTACCTCTTTTTGAAGATGAATCTTACCTTCACAACCCACTTTTGTATTGCCCCATTCCATAAACTATCTTTAAAAGAGCTTATCAACTGCTCCAGTGCAGAAGCGTAATTAATCAGTGGATCAGAACATCCTCGAGGGATGATTCGGGCCTTCACGGCAGCGGTAGCGACCGCGGGACCACGCTTTCATTAATCATGATCGCCGGCTCCTTACAGCCCGATTCAACAGAAAGAGCAGGATCAGTATGAACCCTGAACAACGCGCATTACAAGCCCGACGAATTACCCTCCTTGGTTCTCTTTTTAATCTTTTTCTTGCAGCTCTGAAATTTTTTGCCGGTGTTTTGGGACAGAGTCAGGCGATGATCGCCGATGCGCTTCATTCCCTTTCAGATCTAATTACCGATATAGTTGTTTTGATTGGGATCAGGCTGGCCAAAAAGCCAACCGATAAGTGTCATCACTGGGGACACGGGAAATTTGAGACATTAAGCACCGTTATTATCGGAATTGCTTTAGGCTATGCTGCTATAAGCATTGGTATTTCCGGTACGGGACAGCTTGTTACTGTTATAAGAGAGGGGCAGTTACCTGTTCGGCCCGGCAGAATAGCATTTTTGATAGCAGTAGTGTCCATTGCAGCTAAAGAAGCACTGTATCACAGTACAGTTGCGGTTGGTAAAAGGATCGGTAGCAGTTCGGTTGTGGCCAACGCGGTGCATCACCGCTCGGATGCCTTTTCCTCCATCGGTACCGCTCTTGGGGTTGGGGCTGCGTCCTTTTTTGGTAGCTGGTGGACTGTTCTGGATCCTGCAGCAGCAGTTCTGGTAAGTGCCTTTATTTTAAAAACTGCATTGGGGATTTTAAAAAACAGTATCAGCGAACTGCTTGAAAAATCACTTCCCGAAAGTAATATTCGTGAAATAGAATCTATTGCGTGCAGTGTTGAAGGTGTAAGTAATCCGCACAATATCCGGGCACGTATGGTAGGCCCTTCACCGGTGATAGAACTTCACATCCGGGTCGCCTCTGATATGGATGTGTATCATGCCCATGAGATTTCAAGCGCGCTTGAAGCGCGTTTGCGTGAACGGTTCGGTGAATATACGTTTATAACGGTACACATTGAACCGGATTAGTTGATAGTCCCGCATCTTTTTGCTTAAGGAATGATTTTTATGAGGCTAAAGGCGATGGATTGGGTCACCCCCCCCCCTGGCCTCCGTAGCAGTAGCTACTGCGGAGGGGAGCCGGGCGTCAATGATGAAAGCGTGTAAAGATCCGTTTGGGGGGACCCTTGGGCTATAATCGCGGGAAGAAAGGGAAACTTGAATTTGGCCTAAATCTCTTTCATAGACTCTGAAAGTGCGTTTCCCTTTTCTTTCCCTGTCTCGCTGTAATCACAAGTAAGTAAAAGTATTAATAGCTGTACACACCCCGGTTTAAACCGTCTCTGATAGCCGATATGATTTTTGAGCTCCTGATAGTGGCTGAGGTATACCCCTGCACTTCTGTGGTAACGATATTTTCCGGTTGATAGAGATCACTGAGGTGTTCATCAAGCGGCTTGCCAACAAGGTAGTCAAGGGATTCAAGATACATTGAAACTACTGATCTGTACGGTTCCTGATCTGTTTCGATATGGTAGTCATCGTCCCGTCTGAGATGCCTGAATTCGGCAGCTGTTACAATCCCATCATTGAGGGTAAACTCTACATTCACCTGAATTACATCCCGGTCGATAAAAACACCACGGTATATTCCATCCTCGTAATTTGTATCGGTAGTCTCATTTTCACTGCGTGTTTCACATGAGGATAAAACCAAAAGTACACAGCCTAAGAGAGTTAAAGAACTAAAGTGACGTATCATTTTTTTCCCCTCTGTTTTTAATGTTTGGTTATAAATTATTGGGAACTGATATAAATATATAATTTTAAACGAAAGAATCAATCTGTTTAAAGGCAACAACGCTGATAAGTCCCGCACATAGCATATTCGTTGATGCTATCGAGATTTGTGGGAAAAAGGATTTTTATGGGGCTAAAGGCGATAGACTGGGTCACCCCCGGGCGTCAATGATGAAAGCGTGTAAAGATCCGTTTGGGGGGACCCTTGGGCTATAATCGCGGGAATGGGAAATGGAATAATATTCCTGCTATATATTTATATCTTTTAGGATCTTCCATAGTATTAACGTACACGAGAAAAAAACGATCGTTTGGTCTTGATCGCCCCTCTTAAGCGCTGAAAGCGCGCAATTTAATAGCCCGGGGTAAGCCAGTCTTCCGGCGCAGCCCGCCTCCTACGCTTTTAGCTACGGAGGCCAGGCGACAACATAATAACTAATGACCAAGTACTAATTACAGATTAGGAAACAACAATTTTTCCTTTTTCCTGATCAACGCTCAAAGATCCCTTAGAAATGAAAATCAGAACCCTTTTTTTCGTTCCTTAGTCACTTAGAAATGAAAATTACAACTCTTTTTTTGATTTTTACTTCACAATGTTAAGTAAATTGGACTCTGTTTTTGATTGCTAAGTCACTTAGAAGTCAAAATTAGAACCCTTTTTTTCATTACTAAGTCGCTTAGGAGCCTCATTAGAACCCTTTTTTTCATTGCTAAGTCGCTTAGGAGCCTCATTAGAACCCTTTTTTTCATTTCTAAGTCACTTAGGAGCCTCATTAGAACCCTTTTTTTCATTTCTAAGTCACTTAGGAGCCTCATTAGAACCCTTTTTTTCATTTCTAAGTCACTTAGGAGCCTCATTAGAACCCTTTTTTTCATTCCTAAGTCACTTAGGAGCCAAAAACAGAACCCTTTTTATGAGTACTTATTCGCTTTTAAGGCCAACTGAACAGTCTTTTGACCAAAAACGCCACAAATTCGGGTAGTTTATAGTTACCGGGGATAGACTTGGAAAAAAGAGGAGAGCATGATTAGTAGTTACTAATTACCAATGACCAATTACTAATCAAAGGAAATAGGAAACAATCATCTTTCCCATTTCCTTTTCCTGCTCAACGCTCAAAGATCTCCCCAGGTAGAAAAACCATGGGGCTAAAATAGAAAACCCCTTTGGGGTAGTATATCGACGTTTCCCGGCATTGGTACAGGCAGGTATCCAAGAGTATAAAACCAGCTTTTTTAACGCACTTAGACCTAAAATCGAATCATCTTTCTGGTCTTAACGTAGCCATCAGTTACGAACCTGTATAGATATTGTCCGGGAGCAACGGGTCTGCCCCTGTTATCTCTTCCGTTCCATTGAACTCTGTGCACACCAGGTTTGTACACTTTTTGTGCATTGAGAATTGATGCTACCCTGCGGCCCCGCAGATCAAATATATCCAGTGTAACCCTCGATTCTACCGGAAGCGCAAATACAATATTGGTTATGTGTCTAAATGGATTGGGAAAATTATTTCCAAGGTGAAAGTTTACAGGAATTACTGCTCTCGGCATCGCTTGTGCATACCCTACGGTGTCCCTAATACTTCTGAAATCAACTGCAACCAGCTTATACTCATAAAGCACATTATTAACTAATCCTGTATCAATATAGCTATACTCCCGTGTTCCATGAGATACCCCCGATTCGGCACCCGGAATGAGTGAATCGTTTATCTGCAGCCATAATGAATCAGTATAAGTAATTTGGTTCTTTTTGGATAGAATTTTGACGCTGTCAGCCTCGTTTTGAGCTTCAGTTGTCAGGCTATCAATAAATTCCGGGCATATTCTTCTGTATATATGAAATCCCAGGTTTTCAAACTCACTTTCTGTTTTCCACAGCAGAGTATCACTTGCATCTCCCGGAACAGCGGTAAATTCTGATAGCGTGACTGCAAGTGTTATATCAGAGGATAGGTAAATACCTACTGTATCACAAAAAACCGTGTCAATCTGTATTACCAGCTCATTTTCCTGTTTGTTGTGGAACAAATTATAATGATAACCTTCAATCAGAGTCAGGGTGTCTCCGGGATTTGCTCCCTGGTAAATCATAAGGTACTGAGGTTTATGAGATGCATAATACTCTGTTATTCTAAATGCAGGGTAAAAACGACAGGTATCCCCCCTTGCGGGAAGATAGAAATGTACAGTGTTGTTTGAGGCTTTCAAAATGTAGGCGCCTTCCCGCTCATTGAAACCGTTTTGGTTAAGATCTCCTGAAGAAGCGGTGACAAGTGAACCGTCGTACATCAAAAGGGGGGCGCCACCTGTTCCTATATGTTGCACAGCGTTTGAAACGGAATCGATGTAAGCCTGATCCATTCCCTTTTTGCTGAAATCAACATAAAAGGACAGTTGCAGCGGAGCATTATCCAATGCGAACGCACTATTGCTGGTTTCCCACTCAACGTATTCTATAATGGTGCCGTCATCAGTATTTATCTTGGGACAGGTTGTTTGCAGCCATGGATTTTCATCATACCCATGACTATTCGAAAAGCCAAGAAAGGCCAGAGCCTGATCATGTATGGAGCTTCCTCCAAACCACCCACCGCGCATTTTATCCGGATCTGCAAAAAGCGTTACCACCGAATCGGACTTTGTTCCAAACTGGTGCAGCATAGAGAGCGGATCGTTTGACATCATCGATATACTGTCAGTTCTGAAAACCTGGCCTTTGGGATACACGGTAAAGTAGGTGGTCAGGTCAAGGAATGCAGAGTACTGGAGGCGTCGTGGACCTACTTTCAAAATGACCCGTACAGCGCTGCTTTCTACCACTGCAAAGGCCGGTTCCTCCTGGACTGCTACCATGCTGTTAAGCCACTGTCTGCGAATATAGTATTGAATATTTCCCAATGGTGTGTAAACGTCAGTAAGATTATTAGTGCCGGAGGTATCCGGTGAACTCCCTGTAACATTTGATGACTTGAAACGCCAGAGCTCTCCGTTATGATCATAAGGAGCATTCTGATAGTCCATTTTCCAATTTAAATAGAATTGATTGGGCTCGGTATCAGAAAAGATGGCGGATTCAGAATTTCTCATCCACACATGATATATGCCTTCGGCTGAATATACACCCCAATTCATCTTTCTGGTTTCTTTTACTGCTACGGAACCTGAACCATCAGTGCTGTGAATGAACAATCTATTTTTATCACGTGACAGTATTCTGTTTAGTCCTACAAAGAGTGTATTATTGTTCAGGTAAGCATAATAGTCATCTCCCTCCACAAGTGCTTCACCATCAAGCACCACTGCTCCTGGCAGTGGAAGATCTTCTGCCCAGTAGTTACCAATCTTTAAAACAGGAAATCTTCTACTAAGCGTACTACCATCAAACACTACATGAACAGTATTATTGTCGTCAGCTCTGAGCTGATAAACCCCTTCTGCTGATCTGTATCCCCGCTGATAGATGGCTTTAACCGAACTTCCTGATACTCCCTCGTTATAAAAACGGACATCATCTATATCACCCGAAAAGCCATCACCAATAAGCACGTTGGATGAGTTGACACTTACTGTATAGTTTTCTCCTGAGAAGATTCGGTCTTTTCTGCCATCCACAAACATTGTTACCGTTTCTCTTCCACGATCAACAGCGATTGCAACATGATGCCATTTCCCGGTACCAAGATCGCGTGTGCCCGTAAGAAATGTAGAATTTAGTTTTATTGCAAGCCGTCCATTGTCACCAGAGACTCGGTAACCGGTATCTTCAGTGTATTTACTGAAAATGGCAGTAGTGGGGGAGAGCTGCGCCGATGGTCTGATCCAGGCCATCACGGTAAAACTTCCTGTGCCACTCATTTTTGAAATGTTACCCGTGTTCACATTATCTGATAAGGAAAAATTCAATCCTCCATCCCATTTTCCATCAACCCAAGTGGCTCCGGATATAGTACCTGTGCGATTATTACCAGAGTAATCATAAGTCTGATTCCCACTACCCTCATCAAATGTCCAGTGCCCCTCGATATGATTCTCCCACGCCTTTTCCATAGCACGGTTGCCTGCAAGAAAACTTAAAGTATCATGATTTCTATAATCAGATACATAGGGAGTAACATCATCTCCACTGGTCCAATCCTTTTTGGAAAAAAAGATCATTTTTTCCCAAACTTGTTTCTGCCCTGCTTCCAATACCGGATTGGCTAATTCATATCCTGCGCTCACATTTCCCGATGAAAAGTGAGAAGTGGCGCTGTTTGCCGCACCGGAATCAGCATTCCACAAATCCTTAGTACTCATCAGGAGATTAAATTGATTCTCTTCGGTAGTAGTTATCAAAACAAAAGGGGAAAGGGATGGGTCAGGGTTACCGAAGTGTATCGTATTTCCCGAAGCTTTTCGTGCGATACCATGCCTGTACACAGAAGAGCTTACAGGTGAACTGGTGTTATTGTGCAATGTTGTTTTGATGTAAATGGTTCCGGAACCATAGACTGTATAATCGATTGTGTAGTTAAGGTCATTTATTGTACCATATTGGCGCACACGTGCAAAAAACGGTGTTGTTTGAAGCAGCTCCCATTCTCCTGAAGATCCCGACTCCGTTCCGTTGATATCTACAAAGTATAAGGGCGAACCATTAAGAGTTTGGTTTTCGGTAGTTCCACTGTATTGTGCCTGGGAGCTGTCTGTAAGTAGAGATATACCACCGCCCAGAGTATTATCAAATATAAGTGTCCAGTTGTCGGTGTATACAGTACATTGCTGGGTATTTGTATTAACGGTTATCGGAAGTAGCCATTCATCACTTTGAACCGTGATTGTAACTGTACCGCCTGAAGCATTGATTGAGTAACGGTAACCAGATGGTGCATCTCCAATGTTTATCTCATGATCAGTGAGAGAACCGCTATAAGTTAATATCGTATACACTCCTGCTCTGAAACCGGATGATTCTGAGATATGTAACACCCCATTCAATGTAAGATCCCCGGAAACAGCAACGGTGTCTGAATTGGTTCCAAGTTTTATATCGAGAATAGAATTTTGAGAAAGGGATAAGTTACCGGTTGAAAGTTTACCTGCTCCTCCATACCCCGGCTTGATGCTACCCCCATCATCAACTGTTACACTTCCTCCCAGGGTACCATTACCCGAGAGCTGTGCCCCGGATTCAACGGTCAGGTTTGAAGAGGAGAGCGAACCATTGACACTGAGTGTACCTGAGGAAACTGTGGTTAAGCCGGTATGAGTATTATTATCGGTTAAAAACAACGTTCCGTTTCCGGTTTTAAGTATCGAGCCAGTACCAGAGACAACGCTGTTGTAAATAAGATCGCTATCTTTTTGAATTATCAGGATACCGGAGTTGAGAATGTCTCCGTATACAGCTCCACCACTTCCGTGATCTCCAATGCGCAAAGTGCTCTCATTAGCAATGCGGGTACCTCCATTGTGAGTGAGCTCTCCGCTAACAACTACGTCAGCTCCTCCCTGAACAGAAACCATTCCGCTTCCGGACACATGGCCGTTAAATGTAAATGAATCCGAACGGTTGAAAATAAGTACCGAATTATTCACAACATTTCCAGGCAGGGTACCCGAAGTTGAGCCGTTTCCGATTTGAAGAAACCCCTGAGATATAGTGGTCCCTCCGCTCCATGTGTTGGTTCCGCTTAAAATCAATGTATCGAGACCAAGCTTATTTAGCCCATTTGATCCCCTGATTTGCGAGGTGATGTGTGCCTTTGCAGATGTATAGATAGAGGGTTTCATACCGGTCATATTTATAGTCCCGCCATCAAGAGTGTAACCCTGGGCAGAAAAAATGATTGTGCTTACACTCTGCTCATCGCTTACACTTACTGTATAAGGTCCCGGGGCACTACCGGAAGAAGCGTCAACCCAGGAAGAGGAATCCCAGGTACAGTATATATTGTACTGACCACTGTAGAAATACCCCACGTTACCAGACAGGTGAGGGGTGTCGGTATCTGTGTACACTCCGACACTGTCGCCATTAAAGTAAAAGGTGAATGTGTTACCATTTAGCTTCACCTTTACCGGATAAGTGCTGTTCAAGCCTGTAAAGTCAAGCCCGTCGGCGATGGTAATAAACTCACTGGTCATAGTGGTAGAGTTCTTCTTAAACCGTATCGCGTTATTTGCATGATACCCATCCTGAGTTTGGATAAAGAGGTTAAAAGCGTAATAGCTGGTTGCGGTTTCATTGCTGCGAAAAATCGCGCCACCATGATGAGAATTGGTGCTGGTAGAAGGGGGATATTTAAACACTACGGTGAATTCTCCATCATCGGCGCAGGGGTAATCATTTAATAGAAATCCTGACGCACTCTGATTTCCGGGAGACATAACCCCGCCATTTTCGTTCCAGGTAGTACGTGATCCAACCATTGTCCAGCCATCCAGCGATCCACTACTATGCCCATCTGAATACCCACCACCTTCTTCGCCGGCAGAGAATAGTGCGGTGTTTCCTGCCCCGGGCCATGGACCGAGATTAGTACCATCGCCATCCTCTCTGGCCCAAAACTCATCGATACCCCAGGTTCCATTTCCACTCTGAAAACCTGGATCTGAGCTTACATCCCACACCATATTTCCATACTCTGAAGTGAATTTCCAGTTGGCTGATGAACTCATGCCTTCAAAATATTCCGATGATAGTGTTTTAAATGCGGTGGAATCTATCTCCACATAATACTCGCCCCCTGGTTCAAATGGCTGAGAAGGTAAAATGGTGACTGTTTGGGATGCATTTCGCTTTAATGAAATCCGGTCAATATAAAAAATACCTTCGGCCGTAGTCATATTCTTAAACCCGTATTCTTTAACATCGCTTTTATCGATATCGGTGTCATTGAGATTTAAAGCAATTCTGGTCCATGTATTTTGAGGCAAGCTGATTACCTCAGTTTCAACCCAGATATAGTCACCGGTCATTACGTATAGTACGCCACTCATTTCGGGAGTAGAGGTGTAAACCCAACCTGTGATTGAATCGTAAGGAGTCCAGGTTACACTTCCTGGTCTTCGCCCTGACCACTCTTCTTGCGGCAGAGTGACTCGTATAGATCCATCATTCTGAAAAGATCGATCAGTATTCCAGACCGAAACAACATTCTCTGTAAACCCTTCATTATCTGTTTCAAAATCATGGATAACACTGTCCGCTGCGACACGGGAATCCATAACATCAAATTGTTCAAAAATTGAGTTGTCTTCAAAGCGACGCACTGTTACTGTTCCAAAGTCGGTTGTTACTTCCTGGTCGAAGGTAATAGCGAGTGGTGTATTCAACTCAACATCTTCTGATTGATGCGGTGGTGATAAATCGATAACCTGTGGACCGGAGGATGCACTCACAGTCAGTATCACACTGCTGCCTTCATGACTGACACTTCCACTGTAACCTGCAGGCATGGTTCCAACTGTTACTCCGGAACCGGAATAATTTCCGGTGTGCGTTAACAGTGTATAGGTACCAACTCCAAATCCTTCAACTGCGCTTACGTGAAGCGTTCCGTTTAGAACAAGGTTTCCGTCTACCTTTATGCTGTCGCTGTTTGTTCCCAGCTCAAAGTGCAACTCAGAATAGCTGTTTAAGGTGAGTGCGCCGGTACTGAGAGTTCCTGGGCCCAGATTGCCTGGTGTAACACGTCCTCCATCCTGAACCGAAACATCTCCCTGAACCGTTCCGCTTCCCCCCAACGCAGCACCGCTCTCTACTGTTACATTACTTTCGCTGGCTGTTGACCCGTTGACAAGAAGTGTTCCTCCGGAGATCGTAGTAGGACCGGTATAGGTGTTTGCTTCATCAAGAGACATGATCCCACTGCCGGTTTTTATGAGACCGCTTGTGACTGTTTTAAATGGATTTGAGGTTTCGCGGTTATCGCTTAGCGGTGTTGTCACTGTCAGATCAATTGTGGTGGTGTTGTTTTCAACATCAAAGGTAGTAGCGCCACCATTACTGTTGGTACCTATGAAAATGTAGTTGTAATTTCCAATTCCGGTAGAAATGGAAGATGTACTGTTCCCACTTACCGTTACAGTACCTTTGAGAGAAAATGCTCCCCATGTATTGTCTAAACCGCCTTTGGAAAGAAGAGTACCACCATTGAGGGAGAGGTTGTTTAATGTAGTATAGTTTTGGTTGCTGGCAAGCACTCCACCATCATTTACAACCGCTTTGGTTGCAGGAAATGAACTGTGCGCTCCCAGTACATGGTTTTCATCCAGTCTTACCGTCCCACCGTCGTTTATTATAAGTTCTGCTGCAATGGTACCGTTGTTATAAAGACTTCCTGAAAGCGCGATTACCCCGCCATTTACAGTAGTATTTCCGGTAAAAGAATTTGCACCACCTATCGCCTGAATCCCTCCACCCTCTTTTACAAGAGATATGTTTCCGGTAATAGTACCAGGGTAGTCAAAACTGTTTGTATCAGCTACATTGAGGGTTAATATGGATTGTTCAGAGCTGCTGTTGGTTAAAGTGGTGGTACTTGATTTATACCGAAACAATCCTGCAAGAGTCTGGTTGTACCCTTTCATGTCAAAATCCAGAACACCGGGGTCATCTAAATAACCCATATGTATTACAGCCGTAGGTGAGATACCATCATCTGCACCCAGCTCTATAATATGTTCACCCAGATGTAACTGAAAATAGGAGCCCCCGCCAGCAAAAATGAGATTGCCACTTCTTTGAGTTATTTCAACTTCGGGTTCTGCCACAATCGGCCCTGAGAACAGAAGTGCACCCGTTGTGTTTCCACCATGAATATGTCCTCCATTCAAGGTGGTAGACTCTATTGTAACAGTTCCGCTTATTTCTGCTGGTTCCCCTTCACCTGAAGGACCATGCAAAGTTCCCATGCCAATGCCGGGTTCAGAGTGCTTTAGCCTGATATCATTTGCTATAGTAACATTGTCATTGATTAACAGGCGCGCCCCTGTACCGTCTAAGATGGCCTCGGCACTTCCTAAACTCATGTTGTCTGCTATTGCTACATTACCTTCATAAACCCTCAGCCCACCGGTAAATGTGTTTGGTGCGCTTAAAACAAGTGTTCCTTCTCCATACTTTAGCAATTTACCATTTCCACCAATATTTCCGGAAATTGTGATGGAATCATCCGACCTTACTACATTTAAAGTGGCGCTATCATTAAGTGTAAAAGCACCGGTGTACAAAGATGGATGCGATTCCCATAATGGGGATGCTATTATGCCGCCATTAATAGTAATATCATTTAAAACAGTTCGGTTTCCGAAGGTAGAGATCATTCCTGAACTGTTCACCGTAACAGGGGCACTACCTGCAGCATTATCCGCTTCAAAAATAATTTCACCACCATTTACTTCTAATCCGGCAAGATCAGTGGCTTCGGACAGTAATGCAATGAGTGAAGAACCTATTTTTGTTAAAACATGATTATTACCGATTATGCCTAAACCTGGAACATCACGTCCAATATCAAATCTTCCCTCATTACTACCTACTGATGCGTTGCTGCCAAGTTCTATTTGACCCAATGCCCATTTCTGCTCTCCACCACTGTTGTAAATAGCACCGATACTGTCATTAACCTGACCATTTATTACGATAGGATTTGAGTATCCCTGAAGGCTGGTAGCGTTAATATCAATAGCCCCACCACTTAAAACGGTGATTACATTTTCACTGCTTCCAAACGCACTTTCAGTTGAAGCTCTTACCGATACTGTTGGCCCAATGCTTACAGGACCGGTAAAACTGTTCTCTTCATTGAGTGATAAACTACTGTGCGCTCCCGCTGAAGTGATCTTTAAGCCATCAGTGCCGGTGATTGCAGTTGCTATGGCGGCACTGTTACCATCGTTTACAAATATTCCACCTTCACCCAGATTTAAAGCGATGCCACCGGAGATGGTGTACTCACTGTTTAAAAAAGCAACACTATCTGCACCCTGCGTGCCATCTATTGTCACGGTATAGGTACCGTTATCACCCGAAAAGACTGCATTGTACCCATCTCCTGGCCAGGCAACGCGGCTCTCTCCGCCATCCCTGGTCCAAAAGTCATCTGTTCCCCAGGTGCCACTACCAGCCTGAATTCCCTCCTGTGCATCTGCATCCCACCAATAAGTATTTGAAGGACTTTCCCACGCTCCGGCATCAGGACCGTTAAGCCGTAAAAAGCCACCTATATCCGTTAATGGAGCAGTGCTGCTTGTGCCTATGTTTACTGCCGGGGAGCTTCGGGTAATTTGCCAATGGCCTGGAAGAGTACGGACGCTCTCTTTGTAATCGGGATCTCCCTGGATTGAGCCTGTTCCATACTCCGCGACCGACTCATCAGAGAGAGAGTAGCTAGCTTTGGCTCTGTAATTGTTATTGGGGAAAATAGAACCGTTATTGGAATAGATATTATTGATGAAGGAAAAGTTGTCGATAAGTTCTGTATTGCTGTTGTTATGGACGTTAATGTTTCCATCAAATGTGCAGTTAATAACTTTGAATGTTGCATTGGTTAAGCCCCATCTGTCGAAAGTAAAAACTACATCATTATCATGAAAAATACAGTTTACAAACTCAGCAACTGTGGGCTTATCACCATGAAATTTATAAACTCCGTCAGGTGAGGAAAAATCTCTGAACACACAGTTTTTAAATGAATGAATTCTGTTTTCAGCATTACCACTGGAAAATGACACTGATCCGGTGAAAATGAGATTTTCAAAGTAGATATCGTTGTTGATGAAAAAGTCAAAATAGTCTCGTTCATTATTTTGCAGAATCGGAAACTTATCAGGATCTGTTTCTCTGGATTTAAAGGTGATAGGGCCGGGAAGAGTCCTTGTAATGTTAGAATACATTTGGTGGGTCTGTTGCACCTCATCAGTGAAAACCACCGTATCGGGTGTAATGGTGCCCAGTGCGATCGCGCTGAGACAGGAATCAAGGTGTATGTAATCGCCTTCCCCTGAAGTATTTATAGTAACAACACTCTGAGCATTGGAATGAAATAATACCAGAAGTATTATCTGTAACGTAAATAATAACAGGCGCTTATTGCTCATCAAAGATGGCCTTTTGCATTTATAGCTTTCCCGAAACTGAATTCACCGTGCACTGGTTCAATCATAATTCACAGTATCTCCCTATAAAGGGGGTTTGTATATATTGTATACGGTATAGTGGCAAAAAACAAGCTTTTTACCTATTGAAGCGTTAATTGGGGAGGGGTGAATTTGGCGTGTGATCCATAAAGGCGGTATCATAATTACTAATTAAAGATAAAAGGAAAGATTTTTATGGGGCTAAAGGCGATAGACTGGGTCACCCCCGGGCGTCAATGGTGAAAGCGTGAAAGGATCCGTTTGGGGGGACCCTTGGGCTATAATCGCGGGAGGAGAGGGAGAATGGAGTTTGGCCTTGATCACACTCTTAACCGCTGAAGACGCGTTTCTCTTTCTCTTTTCCTTTCCCTGCTCAACGTTCATAGCTAGATAATCCCTGAAGGGGCGACCTCTATGGTCGAAGTTCCAAACATCCTCTCAACCCCCCTAAAAAAACGCTGTAAAAGGCTAAATTGTGAGAAACACGCCTCAAACAGTGAGAAACATCCCTTTTGCAGTGAGAAACATCACTTTTGCAGTGAGAAACATCACTCAATCACTGAGAAACATACCCCAAACAGTGAGAAACACCTATCATGCACTGAGAAACAAGCCCCAAACAGTGAGAAACACCCATGATTCAGTGAGAAACATACCTTATTTAACCCGATTTTGACTGTGTTTCTCACTGAAAGTGGTAGGTTTCTCACTGTACATACCATGTTTCTCAGAGATACAGGCATGTTTCTCACTGTACGGGTCGTGTTTCTCATCGCACAGGGGGTGTTTCTCACTGTTACTGTGGTGTTTCTCACAAAATGACCCATGTTTCTCAAATTTTGGACTGTCCAGCTCCAGGCTCCCTGATAAAGATTTTCCCACTCTTAACGGGGGCGCACAGCGCCCTTTTACCATAATCAAAAACTCCACAGTGGGGTTTCGGGAGTTCGGGTGAGAATTCCCCTGAGCTATAATCAGGGAGATCACTGGTTGAAATGGTAAAAATGAGCTGGAAAACGATTACCTGAGCAAATGATAACTCTTGGGGATGGGATGACTCTGACTCCTATTCTATTGCGGCCAGGAAACGCAACGGCGATAAACAAATCTTGCTTAAAACATTATTGCCTGAAACGCATGACAAAGACAAAATTGCCGAGTTAATATTTAAATCTGATGAAGAAATGAATTCACTTGTATATGGCAAAAATGTCAAAAAAGTAATCAAAATACTACTTACTATCAAAGAGAGTTATTTTGTGCCGGAGCACACAAAATGTGCTTTTATTAATGATGAATTAGCTGCAGATTCACCACCTCCTTTCATCACAATAGATGGCTATGATTTATGGGTTGAGTTTCCATTTTCTGAAGCTTATATGGCAGCGCTGCGAGGTGTATCTGTAGCTGAGAGCATTGAAAAAAGTTCGGGGAAAAGTTCGGGGAAAAGTTCGGGGAAAAGTTCGGGGATTATCCTTGAATCGCTCAGGAGAAATCCATATATGACCATCCCCGAGCTGGCCGAAAAATTACATATATCAACTCGTGCAATTGAAAAAAATCTGCAAAAATTGCAAAAGAGTGAAAAGCTTAAGCGTATCGGTCCCAGTAAAGGCGGACATTGGGAGGTATTGGAATGAAACAATCGGACAGACACAGGCTCGATGAACGCAACCATGTGGAGAAGCCGCTTCTCAGGCAGCTTCACGGTCTAGGCTCTGTAATCAAATCAAAACGGCAGTGGGTTTATGAAAAGACCAGACATGCGCAAATGTACGCCTTAGCTCATCCACCCGGCAAAGAGTTGGTCAATGGCCAATCAGCTCTCTATCCTGGTCGCCAATATCAAATAGAAGTAGTTCAAAACAGCTCTGAGGAGGTCCGTTTTGAGCAACGGTTCCTGGTACCTGAGAGACTTTCAGCAGAGCGCAAGAAGGTTCTTCAAAAGTGGAAAAGGTAAAAAAGTGGTTACTGGAAAATGGACAGATTCTTGAGGAAGAGATTTGAAAAGGGGCCTGCTTTCGCACGCCACTTCGGCAAGATCGGTATAAGCCTGTGCTACAGCTGGAAGAAATGGACCTCTTTTTAAGAGGAAGAAAAGACGCATATGTATAGTCAATCAGGAGCATTGGGAACCCGCCTCCCAAGCACATCATATAACAGCGTGTAGCCGGTTCTTTATTTTTCAGACATCTGCCATAGCATTTACCATCCTAAAATTTATCGGAGCAGGATACCTTATTTTATTGGCCTGGCAAGCATTCAGAGCTCCTGCTGCAACAATTGAATGTGAACAAAATGTAACTACCAGTTGTTGGAAGTTGTATCTTCGTGGTATCATTATGAACATTTCAAATCCCAAAGTATCGATCTTCTTTTTGGCATTCCTTCCACAATTTACAGATCCTCTGAGAGGATCAATCACCATTCAGTTATTACTACTGGGATCACTATTTATTATTTCAACAATTTTGGTTTTTGGAAGTGTTGCTGTACTTGGTGGGTCACTTGGTCATTTACTGCTTCGATCGGGTCGTAAACTGCACATTCTTAACAAAATAGCCGGTTCTGTTTTTTTGGGTCTGGCTTTAAAACTTGCAGTAACCACAAGATAAAGGAACGTCGATTAGCACGCTATAGATGCCACCCTGCGCAGTAGCTACTGCATAGGAGGCAAATTCGCCGTTTTTAGCCACATATAATCATAATTCTCTATATTTTTTTACATCCAATACTATAGTACAAGAGTGGTTTTTCAGGAAAACTACCGATACAAATTTCTAAGTACTATTAATGAGTAAGAAACTCTTCCAGACGCCCGGCTTCCAGGCGAAATAGCACATTCAAAACAGAAATGCCGGAAAATGTAACCTGTGGCTGCCGATAAGGCGAGGTATATCAATTCGAAAACCACAGAAGTTTTGGCCGAATCACAAGTAATAGAGAGTATAATCGAGCAGGGGAAACTCAGTCGATCATTTAAAGCAAATCGTGCTCATATTAGGCATGTTA
Source organism: Chitinispirillales bacterium ANBcel5 (assembly GCA_029688955.1). NCBI lineage: Bacteria > Pseudomonadati > Fibrobacterota > Chitinispirillia > Chitinispirillales > Chitinispirillaceae > Cellulosispirillum > Cellulosispirillum alkaliphilum. The sequence continues at coordinate 146,028 of JARUKZ010000004.1, forward strand.
AAAAGATCATTTTCGAGAAAGACAATTATGATTACCAGAGGTGTCCAAGATGGGGGGGCTCAATGATATTGCGCAAAGCTAAGAAGGGCCAAAACAAAGGTAAGAAGTTTTTTTGGGGGGGGTACGGGATTTGCTCAATGCAGAGGTGCGGTAAAATTACATGACCATGAACAATAGAAGGATAAGATATTTAAGAGGTGCGCAGAAATAAAAGCACTGGGCCTGTGCATCCTACAACTCAAGTGTCTTTTTCTGCATTCAAGACGTAGAAAAGACCTGTTGAACAAAGAACTGATATAAGTACCAACCTTATTATTCTGGACAAATTATTGACTCCTAAAAATGGTTTTTTATTGTGTGTTCAAACTCCCGGTAACAGCCGATTTTGACTATTCTCTATTCCAGATTTGCTGCCCTGGTTAGTAAAAAAGATATATAAGGTGAAATGTCCGGTAAATGCGCACTTTTTCTATCAAAACATTTACTATATAAGGACAATTACCTATTTTAATTCTTTAGTGCCGGAGCAAAGAGAAATTCAATCTCCAAAACTTTGAGGTTAGATATTCAGTGACCACAGGCTCCGTTTTCGACTTGATTCTTTATGGAATCAACGCAGACAGTTGCCAGAGGTGGGCACTTGGGGCATTTTATAAAGCAATCCTTATACGTTACAGGCAATTATAAAGAAGGAAAAGATATGAGAACACCATTTGAATGTGAAGTGAATTATTTTCCTTTTTCACACCTGAACCAAATCTATGCTGGATTTGATAAGCTCGAAAAAGCTGGTATAGTCAAACTATCTGTTAAATCTGTTTCTGGTAAACAAACTGTACCATTGCTTAAAGTAGTAGTAAACAACAAGTATAACGTAATGTATGATACCTTAGATGGGTTGAATTGGATAGAAGGGTCGGTTGAAGACAATCTGAATTATTTTAAAAACAATATTACAGCTGATTTTTATTTCAAAAGGAGTTTTAATCAACAATTAATTGACTACGCTCCGGAGAATTGCTCTGTTTTTCCATTAGGATTTAATTATTTCATGAAAGCCGATGGCAAATTCTCCGGCAATTTGCAACAAAAAATTAAAGATCAACTAAGAAACAATTTTTTAATTTCAAAATATTTTAATAAAAACTTTTGCAGTGGTGATTTTGAGTGTTATCCTATTCCATCAAGAAAAAGCAAGATTTTATTCATGGCCCGTTTATGGAACCCCGATGAAGTTTCACTTGATCATTTAAAAGATGAAAGAGAGCAAATAAATAAAAATAGGATTGAAAATATACGAGCATGCCGCAAAGAATTTGGTGATAGTTTTATAGGTGGCCTTCGACATGATGAATTTTCTATACGACATGCAAAAGATTTGTTATTGCCCTTCTCTCTAACAAGAAAGGAACGCTTTCTTAAAACTATAAAGGAGTGTAATATTTGTATTGCGACTACTGGATTACATAATTCAATTGGTTGGAAATTTGGGGAATACGTTGCAGCTTCAAGGGCAATAGTGTCAGAGCCTCTAAAATGTCAAATTCCAGGTGATTTTAGTGAAGGAGAAAATTATCTGGAATTTAAAAATAATTCTGAGTTGATAAACAATATTCGAGTACTACAAAAAGATAAAGAAAAATTGTTTGCTATGATGAATAGTAACTTCAGGTATTATAATCACTATCTCCAACCTGATATAATGATACTAAATACTCTTTTGAAAGTATACCAAAATGAGTAACTGTATACAACCTGTGTTTTTTTCTGCATTTAAGGTGCAAAAAAACCGTTGAAGGGAGAGCTCACAACAGCAACCCCTTTATTATTTGGGATAAAAAGCATTTGACTCTTGATTCCGGTAATCTGAATATCCTAACTATGATACAGGTGTAAAGCTATATGATATCAACCTCTAACGCAATCAGCACACCCGATCTCATGACTGTTTCACTTAGGTGTATATCCAGGAAAGTACTACCATAAACATAATGTCACTACATAGCAAACAAACAAACTTTTGGTTAATTACCTGCTTTGTGTTCTTGTGGAACTCAGGCTTTATTGGTGCTGAGTATGGTTTGCCGTATGCAAGAACATTTACCCTGTTGTTCTATCGCTATCTGGCCTTAACAGTGCTCATTTTTCTGTACTTGAATCTAAGAAAACGATTTATTTGGGTGGGATGGGGCTATGCCCGGAATCAAATGTTAATTGGTGTTCTTGCGCATGGGGTGTGGCTTTCATGTGTACTTATTGCCGTAGAGTATGGTGTGCCTTCAGGCATTGTAGCTCTTGTGGTTGCACTGCAGCCTCTGGCAACCGGAGCCTTGTCAGGGGTGGTAGTTGGCGAGCGAACGTCCTGGAATCAATGGCTGGGTTTGATTGTTGGATTCTTGGGAGTGGCTTTTACTGTGGTAGCACGAATAAATTTTCACGACTCCGCGGAGGTATTTGCCTGGTTTATTCCACTGGGTTCAGTTATCGCCATAACAGCTGCCAGTCTTTTTCAACGAAAACTAAGCCTGAAAAAAGAGTATAGTACTGTTTCGAAAGGGGTATCGCTTTTCTATCAAAGCCTGGCAACAACAGTAGCCGTGATTGTGCCTGCCATAGTAGTCGAGCGGTTATCAGTTGAATGGAGTCCGGTATTTGTTTCGGCATTACTATGGCTTGTTGTAGCGGTTTCACTGGGTGCTTATATTGTAATGTGGGTATTGATTGACCGTATTGATGCCACCAAAGTCGCTTCACTGTTTTATCTTGGTCCGCCGGTTACCATGCTAATGACATGGATAGCCTTTGGTGATACAGTACAGATAACCGATCTAATGGGATTAGCGATTGTGTTTGTGGGTGTTTTGGTGACATATCTGCGATATCCTGTGATATCAAAGCCAAAGACCGTGCGCTACAGGAGATAAAAAGTGCAAAAGTATAAAAGCAAAGAGTTAAGATTTATTACTGCAGTACTGATCATTGGATATCTTATCGGTACCATGACCCACGTTATACACTTTTTAGAAGTTGTAAGATTGGGTTTTGAAAATTCAGCCCAAGCAAATGGTGTATCACTACTTGTTAATGGATACTGGCTCTCTTTAACTATTATTAATCCGTTTATTGCATTCCTACTATTCAAAAAGACTAAAACAGGCGTGCTTTTAGCGTTTATTAATATTGTAATCAATGTTATGGTTAATTCAAGTATTCAAATCGCATCTTTGTCTGTTATTACTCTCTACACGGTGTATGAGGCATTAGGAAATATCTATAATGGTTTGCAAATAGCTTTACTGGTATTTTCTACTTTTACCTTACCCCTCTTTTTTTTAAAGCCTAACCACACTTCATCACGAAGCTCTAATTATCTTCTATTTTTCAATTTTATTCCAGTGATTGCACTTACAATAGGTCTTCTAATTCATCTGGCCGGATTACTTACTTTGATACGGAATTTTGAATCACTTTGGTTTCTTTGGGTACATGTTTTAATGGCTATAGTTACTACCGGATTAATGTATGCATTATGGAAACGAATAAGATTAGGTTATATTCTTGGAATTATTGCTTTTAGCTTTTTGGGACTTCTTCAGGCTGGATTTGCCGGTGCGATTTTTATTGGATTTGATTATTCTTTTACTTTAGCAATGGCTATTACCATTTCAATTTGCTGTTTATCTGTTTCTTCACTACTAATGAGGAGGGAGAAGAATAGTGAGATAGTGTCCTGATATATGCTTACTATCTCTCTTGTCTAAAATAGGATAAATAACGGTAGAAGTTAAATACTTGAACAATGCACACTGAAGGAACTCTTGTCCCTACGGGGAGGTTCGGTTTATATTTTTGGAGCTGAGAGGAAACTATTTAAGAGAATGATTTAAACACAGAGGGCACAAAGAGCGCATTTGTATCCCAAGTTTTAATATTCAGTTTTTCGGTAGCTGGTTTTGAACGAAAACAAACCCGATCAGACAAACAATTGCTCAATGGTGTTCGCTTCACACACGTCTTCCATTGCGTTCAAGCGGGCACCTGGGCAAATAGGAGGAATAGGTCGATTATCGATTGTACTCATCCTCTCCTTTTTAACTTATATTAATTCTGGATATTACTATTTCACCGGACCCGGTTAATAAAAAAGGCATTATAGAAGAATTTGTGGGTAAAAAGGTAGTTAGATGTTTATAAGTGAAAAAGATAATGTATTGACCGGGAGGGTGAACGGCAGTGAGCCCTTAGAAAAACTATGGAAAAAGGGATCCGCCCCAATCACTGGCGAATGAGTGCTTTCGCCGGTCCTTCCCCAAGGGCCAATTGTCTGAGTCCTCGAGTTTTGGCCCCTCCCCGGCGAAAGTGCGAATGGGAGAGCCAGTGTGGGGCTCCAGGCGTTCTTTGCCTACTTTCTTTGGCCTTGGAAAGAAAGTAGGTCGCCGAAGGCCCTCCGAGCCGATGCCCTGAGAGGCGAGTTCTTGATTGTGACAGTGAGAAAACACTATTGCTTTTGATGATAAAACTTTCAAACACACGCTATATCAAAGTTTTGGGATGCATCTACTTCCATAACCAACCCACAAATTTTCCAGAAGAGCCATAAAAATGAAAGTAAAAATAATAGGAATTGATATACCATCGCCTGATAAATTTCCATTTGAGGAACACATTAAACTTCTCGATAATAATATTCTAATACTTGAAAACCTTACTAATCTTGAACCTTTGCTGAAGGTTAGTAAATTCGACCTTTTTGCTTTCCCCTTAAAGATTCATGCCGAAGCATCCTTAGTACGGGCTGTTGCTAAGATTAGTTGCAATCAAGATTAAGTGTGCTTTGGGTGATAACAAACCAGCGCGATCGAGCATTATTTATTTTACCAGTAGGACCATTCAATAACAAGCGGTGAAAACAATGGATATAAATATTATTAAATGTTCAAAGAAAGATAGTGAATACCTCGAAAACAAACTTGTATCCTATAATTCAAGTAAAGTCGCTTTTACTCAAGACACTCCTTTTATACACATGAACTATAAAATTGATTCCGATGGTAAAATTATTGCTGGAATCAAAGCTGTCCTTTATGCCTGGAATTGTCTGTTTATTGACCTGCTATTTGTAGAAGAAAAATACAGGTATCAGGGCTATGGAAAGAAACTACTGAATTATATTGAAATAGAGGCAAAAAAACATCAATGCCATCTCATCCACTTAGATACTTTTGATTTTCAGGCAAAAGACTTTTATTTGAAGAATGGTTTTGAAGTATTTGGTATACTTCCAGACTGTCCCAAAGGGCATACGAGATATTATATGAAAAAAACACTAGTGAGATAGTGGATGATGGCGCAAAGTTCTCATCATAAGAGTATAGATATAAGTGCAAGGTTCGTGTTATTGTACAGTTATTGCAGTAATGAATGGTAACTTTAAGTAAGGGGAACAGGTTGAAACAGAAAAACAAAATACTTTTCACGCTTGTAGCTTTTATGGTGGCTGGAGCTGTTATTGTAGCAGTAACGGTATTTTCATTTATTCGAAGGGCTGAAACAGATCTCGGGAAGATGAATTCTATGGTAATCGAGGATGTGGATCTTTCCACCATTGAGAATGGTACTTATTTCGGGGAGTTTGAAGCGTTCCCGATTACTGCCAGGGTTGAGGTTACCGTAAATGACGGAGCAATAAGTGCCATAACAATACTCCAACACAGAAGCGGCCGTGGTGGTCCTGCCGAAAAGATCACCGATCGGGTAATCGAGGCGCAATCACTTGAGGTTGATACGATAACCGGAGCTACCCTTAGCAGCAAAGTACTACAGTTTGCCATAATGGCTGCTCTGCAATCGGGCAGAGGACAGGAGTGATAATGATCAGAAAAGCAAATTAAAATACCGCAACATGGGAAACATGATGAATTCACAACAAGTCTGTGTACCACAAATTAACCGTAGATGCGAATGAACGAAAAAAAGTACGCAAACAGGATAACCCTTATCAGACATGGAAAACCTAGGGCTCATGAGAAGTATTCTCCTTTTCGTGTTGTTTCAGGTAATGATATGGAAGAATTCATAAGCTCATGGAACACGTCCTCCTGGGGCATCCCTTCTTCAATAAGTTACTGCTCTATCTTGGAGATCTCTGAAGCATCGATATCTTGAATAAGCTCCTTAAAAAGGCGTTTTACACTCCTTATATCTGCCCCGGCGTGAAGGTCACGGAATACCTCCTTTAAGATCTCGTGGCGAGCCTGTGAATCGGTGATGCCCTCAAAGGTGGTGAAACGGGTAACACTCTCTCCTGTTTCCTTCTCTATTTTTAGGGCGATTTTTTCGATAAGTTCATATTTAAGATAATCGATTGCTATAGTTAAAATTTCTTGTAAGACCAAAGCAAATTGTATTCTAATAGATCTACTTACTATAAGAACAATTAATCAAGCTTACAAAATGTTAGTAAGTGCATGGTATTTGGTACGGTTTATTACAAGTATTAGCTTTTAGGCTTAATGAGCAAAATTATTTTGAGGGAATATCTAGGCAAAACAAAAACATATAAGATTAAGATATTTTTTTATTTGAGACATTTCTCAATAGAAAATAAAAACCATTTTTGATCTTTTTTGATTGGTTATAGAACGTACTGATTAAGTGTTCTTTGTTTTTGGCAGGTGTTTCAGAAATTGAAACACTATTTTTACTGTTTACATTTATAGCAGTTAGTATAAAACATATATTATGGTTTGCTTGGGCCAAAAGCAATGAATCTTATGTCTACCTATTAAACCTGATATCTATACTGACAAGGAGCTTTTAAATGAACAAAAAAATTATATCTGTAATATTGGTTATGGGAGGAATATTTCTGAACAGTTGTTCAACAGATAATATTATATCACCAACCGATCAAAATATCAAACAAGAGGGTAGCCTTCCCCACTGGGCTCGTACTGTCACTTTTAGAAGTGGTCATGAAGTTCCAGGCGTTGGGCGTACACGATTTCTTATTGAAGGCGAGGAGTACTTTCTAAAAGGTAAAGAGATAAATTCAAATGGAGTTGTTTCTCAGGAAGGTAATTATACCAATACATGGAACGAAGCCGGACAACTTCGAACTGCAGTACTTAGATTTAAGATAACGAGCAACACTGTTTATAATGAGCATGATGAACCCTCTTTTGGAAGGCCGGGGCAGATTCGCATTGATATTTTGCAAAACGACTTATATTATGCTGATGCAATTGATATTTGGAGAGATCCATCCAGTGCCTTTTATGATCCTGTAAAAATTTCTGATCTGAAGTTTTCTACTGTTATTTCTACACCAGAAACAGATATGTTTTACGAGATGACTCCCCAGCTTAAGTATGTTGAAGTGAATAAAAACTATAGTGCTAAACCTTTAATTAGTGCGGTAGCTTCAGGAATCGAGCCTGTTTTTGGGACTGTAAATTCTATATTTAATATATTCACAAACACTATATCTATTACAGAAAAAGAAAGAGAGAATGGTACTATAAAACTATATGATTCTTATAATAAAACATATAGTAAAGTCAAAAGAAATAATTATATTATTAGGCAAATAGGGTACGATGTTGTAGGGCCATTACGTAGACCCCAAGGGAAAAATATAGATGTAGATTATGCTGGATTCACTTATAAAGTAACCTCCCCTACTGATGGTTATGTAAGATCCGGAAGAAGAAATGTTCGACATGACATTCATTTTACTATCGAGTACAGTAACAGCCAGGTTAAAGACCGTTTGTTGTTCCACCATTCATATGAAACAGGTGGGAATACAATCATGTTCGGAGATGTAAATAATGACGGAGTAATTGATTCAAACGATTTGGTTATACTAAAACGTTATCTCCTGGAGATTCCAGTAGCTATTAATTTAGCAGCTGCTGATCTTAATGGAGACGGAATAGTTGATTCAACCGATTATGTCATTTTAAAAAGGTATATACTTGAACAAATACCTTCTCTTCCTCTTTAAGCTTTTGTACTTATTATTGCATTATCCTGATATTTGTTTGCTAAACATATAGAATGTAAATGAGTATCAGGATGTATCATTTCATGGAAAATGTGTATAATACATCTAAACTACATCTCCTCCATAATGCACTTACCGCTTCCCGCTTTTGTCTCCCATTTCCAGGTATCAATTATCTGAAGCTTACCATTTTTACCTGTTTTTAATGTATCGTAAGCATTACCACTGTTTTTCTCTCCATTACAATTTACCTGGATGTAATGAAAAACGAACCTGTCCCCGTCAATGTAGCCGGTTAATTCGCCTTCCTTTATTTTTCCCCCTTCATAATAACCCACCACCAGTTCATCATTCTGGAAAAACGTGAAAATAGTTTCTTCATTGACCTCTGCTCCCGGGCCTGAATTCTCAACTACAGTGAATCGTCTGTTGTGTAAGTTCACCATTGATTTTGAGCTAGTCTTTTTAAGCATTCTGGCCATGTGATAGAAGTCGAGCGTACATTTGCCATCAAGAGGTATCTGGCAACTATTTAGAGTTTTGTAATTTCTTCCTTCGTAAAACTGTTGAGCTGGTATGGCAGCGTGAAGAACAAGAAATTCAAACCCATTATCCCGTGCCCTGTCCTCAAGTACATTCATAATTTTACTTCCAATACCCCTGCCCTGAAACTTCGGAGATATAAAAACACGTTTAATAGTTCTTCTTACCAGCATGCCGGTGCCAACAATTTGATCATCCAATGTGAATACAACGGCAAAACCTTCTTCTATATCATTTATTACATTTTCCTTTGATTGGTATTGAATGAAAAAATCGATTGCTGGCTGAGGGTAATATCTGCTATAAGAATGTCGGGTTGTTTTATGAATCAGCTCAAGCACCTCCTCGGTATCCCGGGGCTGTATCTTTCGTATCTGTTCTTTCATAGTAGTATCCTTGGATGCTTACCGGCTTTGAGTGTTAATGTGAATCAATGTTTCAATATACGTTTTTACCGTATTGAAGCGAATGCCTAAACAATCCTGCCAGTTGCCCATCAAAACGTAAGCATTTAAGGGATCTACTTCTGCTAAAAAACGCCGAATAAAGAGTGCATTTCAATTTGTGTAATCAATTCTTGATATTTTTGGCAAGAAAAAGTTATTTTGTTCACAAAAAAGGTGAATAATAAAGGAAGATATGTATGAAGCTTTCAACCCGGTGTGAGTACGGGGTGCGTGCTATGGTCTGGATCGCTCAGGGATACTCTAAGGGTGCAGTCAGGAAAAAGGATATTCTTGAAAACGATCCCATACCGGAATCCTATTTGGAGAATCTGTTAACCACATTACGTACCTGTGGATTTTTGCATACAAAGCGTGGTGTTGGGGGGGGGTATGCTCTTACCCGTCCGCCGTCTCAAATAACCATGTTACAGATTGTGGAAGCGCTGGATGGTGCCCTTGTGCCCCGGGAATGTGTGCTTAATCATGCGATTTGTGATAGGAGTGAATCCTGTTTTCTGCGTGAAAGCTGGAACTCTATGTATGCGGCGGTTCAAAAAACTCTGGGGGGGATCACTTTGCAGGATCTCGTCAAAAAAAGTGGGGCAGGTAAGCAGGGGTAACCTGAAGCCATAAGGAGAGCGAATCAGAGGTCGAGGGTAAAGTTCTGGCTTGGTATTAGCAGTGTACGGTAATTGTTCACAAAGTCTGTGAAAAATAGGGGCGGGGTTTAGAAAACGTTAAAGTATTCATGATGCAGTCTGTAGAATCATAAACTAAAGGTGGTTAAGATGGTGGAACAATCGGTCGAAGCTTTTGCGAATATGGCGGTGAAAAAGCGTGATTTCGCAAAAAAGTCTCCTTTGCGCTATTTCCTTCTCTCGATGATGGCCGGGGTGTATGTAGGTTTTGGAATAATATTGATTTTTACCATTGGGGCCCCACTCAGTGAGCACGGGTCAGCGTTTGTGAGAGTTGTGATGGGAGTTTCTTTCGGTGTGGCACTTACATTGGTTATTTTTGCCGGTTCCGAACTTTTTACCGGTAATAATATGATCCTTACCATAGGGAGTCTCTCAAGGAAAGTAAAGTGGGCTGAAAGTGTCAGGTTGTGGACTTTTTGTCTGCTTGGAAATCTGGCGGGTTCTCTTCTACTGGCGTGGGTATTTGTAGAGAGCGGACTTGGCCGTAATGAATCTACTGCTCAGTTTATTGCGCTTACCTCTCAGGCAAAGTCGGCAGTTCCCTTTACCGAGCTGTTCTTAAGAGGAATATTATGTAATATGCTGGTATGTCTTGCAGTTTGGACAAGCGGCAGGACTTCAAATGATGGAGCTAAAGTGTTTCTTATCTTCTGGTGTCTGTTTGCGTTTATCGGGGCAGGCTTTGAGCACAGCATTGCAAATATGACACTCATTGGAGTTACCCTCTTTTTACCTGACATAGCACTGGGAGAGGCACTCGCAGGGTTTGCTGCCAATCTTATCCCTGTCACGCTTGGAAATTTTGTGGGTGGAGCGGTTTTCATTGGCGCCGCTTATTGGTATATTGCTTCAGTTCCTTCAGTTAAAACCGCTGTAACATCAGAGAAAAGGTTAGCAAATGAATCGATTGCTAAAGAATAAAGAATGTAATAGTCTGCTCGGGGGGTTATCTGCAGATTACCGTTTCTTTGCTCCGGTAAGAAGAGCAGGCCGTGGACGTTTATCAGACACTGATCTTATAACGTACGATCAGATCTCATCTGTTGAAGAGATTGTGTGGGATGAAAAGACTCTTCGTTCGGCAAAAGAGATTATGTTTCCCATTACAGAAACACTGATGCGCTTTGATCAGAAAACCATTTCTCAGCCATCGGTTGTTGATAACAGGGGGATAGTTATATTCTGCCGCTCCTGTGATATACATGCCGTAAGCAGGCTCGATAAGATATTTCTGGATAATGGGACCAGTCCCGATCCCTACTATGAGCGGTTGCGTGAAAAGATCCATTTCGTGTTGATGGAATGTGCTGATCCGTTTAAAAGCTGTTTTTGTGTTTCGATGAAAACCAATATCCCGGAAAAGTTTATTGCCGCTGTGCGTGAAGTGGATGGAGGGCTTAAGGTGCTCTCTCAAAGACGTACTTTAGTAGACAAACTGTCTACTATCGGCTCTGAGTGTGAGTTTGAACTACACTACCCAAAGCAAAATGGAACAGAAGTGTTTCCACCGCAAACGCTTGACATGCCTTCGGAGCTTTATGATCATGAGATGTGGGATGAATACTCGGGCCGCTGCATCGCCTGTGGACGCTGTAATACATCCTGTCCAACGTGCAGCTGTTTCTCTGTTCATGATGTTATGTATGATAAGGATTCCGGACAAGCTGGTGAGAGGCGAAGAGTGTGGGCCGGTTGCCACATAGATGGATTTACCGATATGGCCGGGGGTATGGAATTTAGAAAAAGTTCAGGAGCCCGTATGAGGTTTAAGACGTTTCATAAGATATATGATTATCGAAAACGTTTTGGTGAGAACATGTGTGTAGGATGCGGGCGATGCGATGATATTTGCCCCGAATATATCTCCTTTTCAAATTGTATAAACAAAGTATCAGAACAACCAGGTACACAGGGTGAAAGCTTATGAAAAATCCGTATTTACCTGAACCATGCCGAATAGTGGCCATAAAGGAAGAAACAGATATTGAATCAACCTTTACACTTAAAAGTAGTATACGCCCGCAGCATGGTCAGTTTGTTGAAGTATCAAAACCGGGAGTAGGGGAGGCGCCTATTTCGGTGAGCGGATTTGGTGAGGGATTCATTGAACTTACTATACGCAAAGCCGGTCACCTTACAGGCAAAATCCTTGAAAGCCAAGCAGGGGAAACTCTCTTTGTGCGGGGACCTTACGGTGTTTGCTTTCCCGCCGATCTGTTTGCTGGAAAAAATCTTATTGTTGCCTCAGGAGGGTGTGCGGTGGCACCCGTTCGAACTTTGATCAGATCGCGACTGGCAGATCAGGAGCAGGTATCGCGCACCTCTCTTCTCTTTGGATTTAAAGACCCCCAATCTATACTTTTCAGAGATGAAATTGATGATTGGAAAGAAGCTGTGCCGGTTGTGGTAACTATTGATAAAGAGGCCTGTTCATGGACCGGAAAAACAGGGTTTATCACTGCCCACGTTCCTGATGTCGCAATCGCTGACCCTGCAACTTCGTATGCCGTTGTGGTGGGGCCTCCCGTAATGATGAAATATACCACACAGGAATTTATGAAACGCGGTTTATCCCCTGAAAACATCTACGTTTCTTTTGAAAGGCGAATGGCATGCGGGATTGGGAAGTGTGGACACTGCAAAATAGATGACAGCTACGTATGTGTTGATGGCCCGGTATATAGATATGATAAAGCACTACGTCTTTTAGACTGAAATGAACTGGAGAGAGTATGATCCGTGATATCAATCGTAAGAAAGTAACTAAGAATGCCTGGAGACTGACCAGCAGTCGCAACAAAACATGCCTGAGAATTCGTGTTCCCGGAGGGCATCTGGATGCACGGCACCTTGATCTTATGAAGCATATTGCTCAGCAATTTGGAAACGGCACTGTGCATCTGACAACCAGGCAGGGGTTTGAGATTCCGGGGATTGATTTTAATGCAATGGCTCAGATAAATGAGCTTATATCTGAGTATATAAAGGAAACAGAACAAAAAATCGGGGTACAAATTCCAACACCCCGCGAAGGGTACCCATCTGCGGGAACAAGAAACATCTCCGCCTGTATAGGAAACAGAGTCTGTCCGTTTGCAAATTATGACACAACCTCCATGGCTCTGGAGATAGAAAAAACGGTATATCCCAATGATTTTCATGTAAAATTAGCATTGACCGGATGCCCTAATGATTGCATTAAGGCGCATATGCAGGATATCGGTATTATAGGTCAGGCACTGCCTGAATTGGAATCGCAAGCCTGTATCGGTTGTGAAGCGTGTGTCAAAAACTGCAGAAAAAAGGTCACAAATGCACTTACGGTGGTTGATCATAAGGTTGAGAGGGATAATCGTCGCTGCATTGGCTGCGGCGAATGTGTATTGGTTTGTCCCACACAGGCCTGGAGCAGAAATCCGGTGAAATACTTTCGTTTGGTAATAATGGGGCGAACAGGGAAAAAGAATCCCCGCTTAGCAGCTCCCTTTGCCGAATGGTTAACTCAGGATGAAGTGATAGCGATCCTTAAAAACCTGTATCCCTACATTGATCGCCACATCGACAGGTCTCTTGTTAAGGAACATGTTGGTTACATAGCCGACCGAACAGGGTATAAGGAGCTGCGAAACTGGCTGCTTAAGGGTATTAAGCTTAATCCCAGGGCACGTATTGCCAAAACTATGCAATGGTCGGGGTATGAGTATGGATATGATACCGACAGGTGGGATTGTTCTCAGACCATTGCTGAGAGTACTGGTGAGTGATTCTGAATAGCTCATTTAAATTGTAAATGCACCTAACCTTTGAGTGGTGACTTTTAGTTTTACCCGTTGTTAAAATTAATGCAGTGTGGTAGCCCAATATCGATCTAAACTTTGGCACCAAGGAGCGATAAGCAAAACAGCAGCTCTGGAGCAGTTTTTGCTCAATGTCAAAGGTAGATCTCTCATAAAAAACCACCTAAGCATAGAACTCAACGGGTTAAAACGCCAAATGGCACTCAAAACTAAATTTGTGCACATCTTCAGGCACCGAAGCGCACAGCTATGGCTTGCACCTGTTTTTAGTGTTTTTCTTGCAGCCCTTCTGGCAGCTTTGATTATTTGGATCGATGTATATGCAGACTGGGGTGAAGAGCCGCCATTTCCGGTCTTTGTTGGGCAGGCCGATACCGCACGTGATCTGCTTTCGGTTATTGCTGCATCGGTGACCACTCTTTTAGCTCTCATCTTCACGATTATCACGGTCGCCATTCAGCTTGCAAGCAGTCAGTATTCTCCCCGAACACTGAAAACACTTCTGACTGATCGTCCCAGCCATTTCACCATCGGAATATTTGTGGGCACCTTTACCTATACCTTAATCGTGCTCCTTTCACTTCGTGCGGTTTCAATAACTCCCCAGGATACTACTGTGGTTGCCGGACTCTCTATGACCGGCGCATTCGTTTTAGCTGTTTTGAGTCTTGGAACGTTTGCGATTTACAGTAACCATATTCTCCATTCTGTGAGAATTACATCACTTATTTCCAGGGTAGCAACAATAACCCGGGACCATATAAACCGATACTACCCCCACGAGTATAACTATACCGAATCTGCTGAAAAAACAACTAAGTGGAGGCCACCGGTGACTCCTGTGAAAACTGTTCATAGCCCTGCACCTGGAGTTTTCACCGATTTAAAAGAGGATAGGCTCCTTGAGCTTGCGTCGGATGCTGACTGCACACTTGTGATAGTACCCCCTCTTGGGGCATATGTACCCGGGGGGGCACCTATTATCAGGGTGTATGGAGAAGGCGATCTGCCCGAAAATCTCCAACAGCATATAACCCTTGAAACAGAGCGATCCTTTTCCAGAGATATTTCCTACGGAATACGGCAGCTGGTAGATATCGCAATACGGGCACTCTCAACGGGAATAAATGATCCCAGTACCGCAGTCGATGCAATCGATCATCTGCATGATCTGCTACGGATCATAGCCCGCAGAGAACTGCCGGGGGATGAGTATGTGGACTCTGAAGGAAAGGTAAGACTCATTGTAAGAACTATCGCATGGGAGGATACGGTTCGTTTGGCACTGGATGAGATACGTTTGTATGGAAAAACTTCGCTTCATGTTGTACGTCGCCTTCAGGCAATGCTTGATGATCTTATCGAAGTTTGTCCCCAGCCACGACTCAGTGCTCTTATTCGACAACGGGATCTTTTGAACTCCTCTATTGCGCAGGAATTAAAGAGTGATTAAAGCTGCTCTACATCTCAACGCTTTTAAGTGTGTCCTCAGTGAGGGTGGCGAGGTTTTTGTTCTTGTTCCATGAAGAAAACATCCTGCCTTTTCAGCGCAGAAGTAACTCCCAGTTTGACGAGCTGAGTCGACGTCGAACGTCAGGGCTCTTTCTCCTTCAAGAAAGTGCGACACTTAAGCAAGTGTCAAAACTCTTGTCCAAAATAGGATAAAATAAACGAGGGTTTAGGGTAAACGCTCCGCAATTACCCTGAATAATGTCTTAATCTCAACTAATTGATCTCTTGACTTTCTAAACGCGAAGCGTTTACCTCTGCGCTCTTTGCGTTCTCTGCGTTTTAAAATCCCCTTTTTCAACCCTTCCGACCTTTGGGTCTGAATCAATAATCCTTTTCCAAAAGAGCGGGAGGCAGATGTAAATGTGGAGCAGATGGCATTAGTGTTCGCTTAATTTGGACAGCATATTAAATGAAAAGAGGGTCGTTTTTTGTAATGAAGTAAAAATGCTCATAATTGAATCAAAAATGAAGGTATTTTAACTGATTAAGACCTATTTTGGACAGCAGTGAAGTGTCAAACTCAGGAGTTAGGTTTTCATCAGAAGCTAATGCCCAGTTCATCGAGTGGAGTCGATAGGCGGGACGTCAGGGTTAGGTATAGTTCATTGAGCTGGAGCTTAAACGCAAAAAGCAACAGTTCTTTTTTTGGTACTAACACCCGGGGTTGCGCCATAAAGCTGCTACCCCGGGCGGTTATAGCACTCCTTTGAGTGTCAATGGTTACGGCAGATTCTGTGTTTCGTTTCAGAATCACTTATTTGACATACTTACTTCATTTTCAACAGAAAGTTTAGCAGCGATTTCTGCTACATGCTTTCCCTGAAAACGTGCTGCGGCAAGTTCTGTTTCGCTGGGCATTCTCTCCCCGGATCCGCCGGTAATTGTGCCTGCGCCATAGGGTGAAGATCCCGATAGTTCACCGATACTCATCTGCTGTGAAAAAGTGTAGGGCAGCCCAACATAGATCATACCCAGATGAAGCAGGGTTGGTATGAAGGTGAGGATTGTAGACTCCTGACCACCATGTTGGGTAGCAGTGCTGGTGAAAACACTGGCAACTTTCCCTACCATTTTGTTTTCTGCCCAAAGTTGCCCTGTACTGTCCAGAAAGGAGCGCATTTGTGAGCACATATTTCCATACCTGGTAGGGGTACCGAACAAGATCGCGTCATAGTCGGCTAACTCCGTTGGCTTAACTACAGGGTCTTGTCTGAAATGTTTCCGCGCTTCAAATGCTCCAAGTTTCTCCAAGAGCTCTTCAGGCAATGTTTCGGGTACCCGTTTTAAGTCAACTGTTGAATCGGGTACACTTTGTGCTCCCTGAGCAGCAGCTTGGGCCATCTTGAAGATGTGACCGTACATTGTGTAGTATGCTATTAGAATTTTCATAAGGCTCCTTCTTAAAACCGTCTTCAACTTACATCTCACGCTCTTTTCAGTGCAATGCCTGTGCCATAAAACTGTTTTGTTCCACAGGCCCTTTGGGGGTATCTTTTCTCCGCAGAGGAAAGTATAAAAAGTGTATTACTGAACACATCTGTTTAATGAACACGACAGGCAACCACAGTCACTGCTTAAGCCTAAAATCATTATATTCTTGCATTTAGGGCGTAAATATGGTACTAATCTTAAAGGAAATAATGTTTTTGCACTATATATGACAGGTAGGGGCAGTCTTGAAAGCTTCAATAAACGGATTAAATCGCTATGCGCTTCAATTTGCAGGCAAATTATGCGGCACCATTGAGGACATGACCGGTGTTCATTTCAAGGTAAAGAAAAGCACTTTAAAGGAAGCAGCCTTTTGTACCGGGAAAAATATGGTGGTGTTCATTCCGTTTGCTGGTACGATTCAGGGTAATTGTATAGTAGCATTGGATGAGAAGGTAGCGTTAAGACTTATCGGTTCAGCTGAAGATCCTGAGCAGAAGCCATGGGAGGTGCGCTCTGAGATAGCTGATGCGGTTAAAGAGATACTGAATATAGCGTTGGGTCAGTTGATGGTGCAGCTTGAAATCGACTTCGGGGTGCTTAGTTACTCATCAGCCATTGTTGCTTTCGGGGAAGTTGTGTTTCCCAAAGTAGCTTCAAGTTCGTTACTCATAGAAGGTGACCCGGGAGATATAGAGTGTGGTTTTTCACTGGATATGGTAGACTTAAAAATTGCAAAGAAGCTAAAGATGGTTACCGAGGATTTGGAAAAAAAGAGTAAACAGGTCTATATTGATTCGCTTACATCTCTCAATAACAGACGTTACTTTGAGGAAACTTTAAAAGAAGAAGTCCTACGGTCAAGAGAGTCTGAACTTGACATGAGTGTGCTTTTTATCGATATCGATTTCTTTAAACAGATCAATGACAGTTACGGTCATCACATTGGTGATTTGGTACTGAAAGCAGTTTCAAAGGTGGTCAAAGATACCCTGAGGGTAGAGGACATACCATGCCGTTATGGTGGAGATGAGATGGTGGTTATTTTACCCGAAACAAAGTTGTTAGAGGGAAAACAAGCTGCTGAAAGAATAAAAAAAGCCATGACAAAGCTAAAAATTGATGAGTGTATACAAACGGAAGAACATCGAGATATAAAAATCACTCTCAGTATCGGTGTTACCCAATTAAAGACGGATGAATCGATTAAGGAATTTCTTAACAGAGCTGATTCGGCTCTTTATTGTGCTAAGGAAAATGGAAGAGATCAGGTGGTTGCAAAGTAGGCGGGACATGTAGTTGTATCTAACTGGTAGAGCTAAATTGTTTTTGCTTTTTTACTTCTTTTTCTGTTATATAGCCTTTCATCCGCCAGTGACATTTTTTCAAAGAAACTAAGCTTCGGTTGATCGGAATGGATGACATGACCGATGCTAAAGTCCATTTTCCATTGATTTCCTGAATTGATATTGTATTTCTCAATATTCTCAAATAATCTATTTTCGATTACTTGAGCCGAATCTGAGCGGGTATTGGGTGTACACACCGTAAACTCATCTCCTCCAAGGCGGGCAATTATGTCGGTATCCCGAATAGTGGATTTAAGGATTTTGGCGAAATCACGTATGGCTTTGTCTCCTTCAGAGTGTCCCCATGTATCGTTTATAGCCTTTAGCCCATCCATATCTGCGTAAAAGAGTATGTAATCGGTACCGTTTCTTAAGCTCATTTCATGGTACTTTTCTCCCAGGAGTAAAAAGCCCCGTCTGTTATAAAGCCCGGTGAGGGAGTCGTGAGTTGACATCTCTTCCAGCTTTAGATTACTTTTTCTAAGTTGTTCGAGCACACTGTTGAGCTCTTTTGTTTTCTGCTCTCTTTCATTAAAAATCAGTATGCTTCTATAGGCTGTAGAGATCTGAATGCCAAGGTTTGTGTACACCTGTTCATCTTCTATCGATGCTTCCATCAGGATATAGCCAAACTGTGCTTCACGAAAACTGGCAGCCATCATGATAAAAGCCATGGGTTCATCGGGTAAGCTGATGTTTTCAGGTATTAATTTTCTGGTATGAAAAAGAGTTTTCTCCGGAAGAGTGATCTCTTCACCACGACAATAACCACAGAAAAAGGTTGAAGTTTTCGGTATATCCCACGTTTCATCTTTTTTGTGATTGAAGGGGCGTGGATACATAGACATAAAAAAACTTTTTATTCCAAGTCTTGGGATCTGATCACTTATCTCCTGTTTTAAATCCTTTTTGACAAAAACGCTAAGAATACGTTGAACAGCTTTTGCTTGTACATATGACTCAGTACTGTTTTTGGCTAAAGTTAGCCCAAGAAACAGTTCCCGTATTTCAGCGATTCGGCATTGCATAATAGTAAGAAAGTTTTCATCGACTTTGTTATATTTGTCGAGTATGTAACGAAGGTTAAAGAGTAAATCATCCCAAAAATTGATATCTTCATGGCGAGAAACAGTTAAATACAGAAGATCTATAAACTCTGCTTCCTTAGTAACCCGAACAGATTGTTCATCAAGATTAACTGTTTTAAATTGTTCAAGCCATGTAGACACCCGGTTCTTTAATTCTATATCTTTAAACTTTATTTGGGGCTCTAATTGATCGGTTACTTTTTTGCCTGAGCATTTGAGATTCCACCGTGAGCAGGCTGTAGACCAGCGATAAACAACTCTTGTGGGCAGAACCGTTTTTTTTGCAACGCTTTTCCCATTAATGATCTGTTCAAGAAGTTCAACAGCTTTGTAGGCGACCTGTTCAAGAGGTTGCTCTATTGAGGTTAAAGGGGGAAAAGAGTATCGGGCAGGCGCTATGTTGTCAAATCCAGTTACAGCGATATCATTTGGTATGGTTATGTTCCTCTTTTTAAGCTCTTCATATACACCAAAGGCAGCGTAATCATTTGAACAGACGATTACCTCTGGCCAGGGGAGTCCCGACTCTTCCATCTGTCGCACTGCTTTTACGCCACCCGTTTTCCAGAAATCACCGGGTAAAATTGCTCTGGGGTCAACCTCAAGACCAACATCTTTCATCCCCTGAAGAAATCCTTCCAGCCTAATCTGTGCTTCGGTATTGTTTTTGGGGCCACCAACAAAAGCAAAATTGCGCTTACCGTGTTCATGAAACAGATGGCTTACAAGTTCTCTGATACCGGAGCTGTTATCAACCAGTATTCCCGGATGTCCTTCAACCGGTTCGTTTACGGTAACCAAAGGGGTTTTCTTGTAATGCTGTAAAATATTGCTTAGTTCTGATTTTTTCGAATAATTATATATAATGCTTGGCAGGAGTATTAATCCGTCTACGCATTCCTCTGAGAGCATGTAATACATGATGTTACTCTGATATTCGTACTTATAACTCATATCGGTGTTCATTGAGCCGCAAATCATAATAAGCAGGTTTATATCCCTTTCAAGGGTTGCCTTCTTGACCGACTTGGAGAGAAATGAGTCGTAGTAGGTGTTGAGGTTTCCAGCTAAAATGGCGATAGTTTTTCTGTTTGATTTATCGCATAAAAGCTTTTTCATCTATTATGTGCTCTTGGTTTAGTATAAATAATAGTGTTTTTATGTTTTATGAGTATAGAGTACTTATAGGTGTTTTTCAAGCAAAATGTGGCAAAGATAGTCGCTCATCACTACTCGTTTGATAGCATAAACAAAATTCTTATGGAAAAAACATTGACTATGACCCGAGTTGGAACGTATATATAGGGTAGGGGGGTATGGTAGGCAGAACTCCCCAAATAGTCAGGAACAGAGTAACGTAAGGGGTACTAAATGGGGACCGGAAAAAACGAACGATCCGATCACGAGCTTAAAGCCAACCATTCCGATAAACTGAAATCTAACCTCGTTTCAAGGCTTAATAGAATAGAAGGGCAGATCCGCGGGGCAAAAAAAATGGTTGAAAACGATACTTACTGTGATGACGTGCTTAACCTTTTGGCTTCTATCCAGTCCGCTCTGAGCGGTGTCTGTAACCTGCTGGTGGAGCATCATATAAAGGGGTGTGTGGTGAAGCAGATTCAGCAGGGAGATGTTGAAGTGATTGATGAATTGATGAAGACGATACGAAGGATGTCACGATAGCAGAGCGAGGTGAAATATGGGGCAACAAAGGAAAATCAACGGTGATGCCGGTAATGAAAGTGCTGTTCAAAGGATGGATCTATCTATTGAGGGAATGTCCTGCGCAAGCTGTGCACTGAATATCGAAAAAGAGCTGGGCAAAGTAGATGGGGTCAAAAACGCAAGTGTAAATTTTGCAACACAAAAGGCCTTTGTAGAGTTTAGGCCCGAAAAAGTTACTTCCAATGAAATTATCCGACAGGTTGAGAAGAGTGGGTACAGCGTAGGTGAGTATGGAACAGAAGACGCAAGGACTCTATCATTTAAAGTTGGGGGGATGAGCTGTACAAGCTGTGCTGCTACTGTGGAGAAGACACTTAATGCTATTGCAGGTGTACGTAATGCAACGGTCAATTTTGCGTCCGAAAGGGTTACTATTTCATATCAGCCTAACTCTGTTACCCTCTCTGATCTAAAGAAAGCTGTTAGTGATGCAGGGTATACAATTGTTGAAGAGTCTGAAACTGAGGGACTTAAAGAGGAACCAGGCGTCCTTAAAGCCAGAAAAAAGATGGTTATATCGGCTGCTCTTTCGGCACTAATGATGACCATGATGGCTTTGCATATGTTTGTAACACCAATTCCGGGCTATTTGCTATTGACGGTTCTGATCGGTCTTCCGGTGGTGTTTATCAATGGGTGGCACGTACATAAAGCTGCTTTCAATGCCCTTAGGCGCAAACGTCCCAATATGGATGTATTGGTATCTTTGGGGTCACTTCCACCCTTTTTGGTTGGCCTTTTGGGGTTTTTCTATCCAATCCAGACCTTTATTGAGATGGCGACAACAATCATGACTTTTCATCTTATAGGTAAATACCTTGAAACCCGGGCAAAGGGCAGGGCCTCCCAGGCCATAAAAAAGCTGATTCAGATGGGGGCTAAAACCGCGCGGATTGTGGAAAACGGACAGGAACGTGAGGTGTCAACCGATAAGCTTGAGGTTGGTCACATAATGGTAATACGACCCGGTGAAAAGATTCCCACCGATGGGGTCGTGGTTGAAGGCTCATCGCTGGTAGATGAATCGATGGCAACAGGTGAATCGATGCCGGTGAAAAGGAAAACGGGGCAGCAGGTAATTGGCGCGACAATCAATAAACAGGGAATGCTGAAGGTCAAAGTAACCAAAGTGGGAAGTGAGACCTTTCTTTCGCAGGTAATAAAGATGGTAGAGCAGTGTCAGGGCTCAAAAGTTCCCATACAGGAGTTTGCCGACAGGATCACAGGGTATTTTGTACCGGCAATAATTATACTTACCGGGCTTACATTTCTGTCGTTTCATCTGTTTCCAGGCTTTCATCTTGCCATAATCCAATGGGGAGCAACATTTCTGCCGTGGGTAAATCCTGAACTATCAATCTGGACACTATCATTTATCACCGCAACTGCAGTACTTGTGATTGCCTGTCCCTGTGCTTTGGGGCTTGGTACCCCGACTGCACTGATGGTTGGAAGTGGTATGGGGGCTGAACGGGGAATACTGATACGAAACGGGGAAGCGGTTCAGACACTTAAAAATATTCGTATCATCGCTTTTGATAAAACCGGTACCCTTACCAAGGGAAAACCTGAAGTCACCGACATTGTGCCTGCCGACGGGTCCGATACCAGAGAACTGCTCTATTATACCGCAAGTGTTGAACACGCCTCAGAGCATCCTTTATCTCAATCGGTTTTGCAAGCAGCATCACAGAAGGGAATAGAACTCGGTCGTGTGGAAAACTTCTCCGCCATTTCGGGGATGGGAGTACACGGTGCGGTAGATGGTAAAGAGGTTCTGGCCGGTAATGAAAAGCTGATGGATCATTACGGTATACATTATTCTCAACTCACTCAAAAACTCCGCACGCTTGAGAGTGAAGCAAAGACTGTAATGATTGTTGCTGTTGACAATAAACCATTGGGGCTGGTAGCCCTTGCCGATACTTTAAAGGAAGATTCTGTGCAGGCAATTAAATCTCTGGAGAAACGGGGTATAAAAACTGCGATTATAACCGGGGATAATGAAAGAACGGCTGCTGCCATAGCCAGAAAAGTTGGTATAAGTCGTGTTATTGCGGGAGTTATGCCGGAAGGTAAAGTTCAGGAGATCGCTTCTCTTCAAAAAGAGTTTGAGATGGTGGCGATGGTGGGTGATGGCATAAACGATGCACCAGCCATGAAACAGGCAAATGTTGGAATCGCCATAGGAACTGGCACCGATATAGCAATAGAGGCGTCTGATGTCACCTTGGTAAGAGGAGAGCTTAGTGCTGTACTTTCGGCGGTTAGGCTTTCCGAGGAGATCTTCTCTAAGATAAAACAGAATTTCTTTTATGCATGGGTTTATAATGCCATTGCTATACCGGTGGCTATGCTTGGTTTGCTCCATCCAATGATTGGAGTAGCTGCCATGTCTATGAGTTCACTGAATGTGGTGTATAACTCCCTTGGGCTTAAAAAGAAGACTATATAGAGGGGCCCAGGGCTATAAATATGTTGTGCTCAACGGATAATAATGATATAGTAATGGAACGCAATGCAAAGAACCCTTTTGGTAAGAGGATTCAATGGTAAGGAAAATTGTAATCGGTGTATTTATTTTTGTGCCAGTACTAATTCTTGTTGCCGGAGGTGTTTTTTATGCTCGTCTGGGCCAAATGGGGCGGGCTTTAAAAGTTGAGTATGAACGAATCGCTCCGGTCGATCTTGAGGGAATCGGAAACGGTACTTACAAGGGGAGTTTTGGAGTGTTTCTGGTGCATGTCGATCTTGAGGTAACAGTGTCGGAGGGCAGGATAACCGGTATAGATGTTATTGAACAAATAAGCGGCCCGGGATATGAAGCTCTCGAAACGGTCGATCGGATAATAGAGGCTCAGTCCCCAAAAGTTGATGCGATCACCGAGGCCACAGGGAGCAGTATCTGTATTATGGCTGCAACACACAACGCGCTGATAGCACAAAAAGAGAGCACTGTAGCTCAACACTAAAACACAGGAACGATTTTCCGCAATAAACTAGTGTAGCGAAATATCCTTAGAACTGCTCAGGGCTGCACACTTAAGAACAATTCGAATCTTTATTATTGAAGTGGACTATTGTATTTTCCAAATATCACTAAAACGTAAATTATGGAGAATAAGGATGCTTAAAAAAGGGTTAATCATTGCCGGTATTCTTCTACTGATACTTTTGGTTGCAGCCGGTGGTTTCCTTTGGCGCTTAAGGAGCATGTATAACAATTTTGAAGCTGAATACCAGACGATTACGCATGTGAATCTTCAGGAAGTAGCAGATGGTGTATATGAAGGAAGTTTTGGTGACTTTTTAGTGCATGTTGATCTGCAGGCAACTGTTTCAGGACATAAAATTACACAGTTAGAGATTATACATCAGGAATCCGGAGCTGGTTATGAAGCACTGGAAACTGTTGATCGGATTATTGAAGCTCAGTCTCCCCGGGTCGATGCGGTTACCAAAGCTACAGGAAGCAGTATTTGCATAATGGTAGCGACCTACCGGGCCCTTGTGGGTGAAAGTGAACGGTAAGGATAGTTGAACCGTTCACCTTTTGCTCAGGAGTAGATAAACTACATAGTAGTTCACCCGCCATAAAAAGACCATCCGGTTTTCAAATGCGCATCTCAGGTACAGTATGTGCAATTACTAATTATGTCTCTTGTATATGATTTCAAAAAAAGTGTCAAAGGAAGGGCCAAATGATAAGGAAAACTGTATACCTGATCATAGCATTGCTTCTTTTGGTTGGAAATGTACATTCAGAGCTGATTATTGTGGATGATTTGGTAGTGTATGACTCCGAAGCCGATCGATACTGGTATCGCTACGGAACCTATTATCAGGGACTACCGGACTTCTCGATTAGAGACTACTACTCCCTCTCAGAAGCAGTGGAAGCCATGAATCATGACCCCGCACTTAGCAATCACCGATGGGATGAGTGGTATGTGGCAGGAAAAGAGGAGATTAATTCACTTCTTCAAAATGAACCTGGTGATTTTTTCATTACATTTCAACATGACGTTTGGGATCTGGGGTATGTTTACGACCGTTTTTTTGATAAGCGGAATCCAGCTGATCCCAATCAGTACGCGGCGCTTAGCGTATTTATTCAAGATACCCTCATGTGGGAGGATATCTTCCCCGAAATTCCAGTACCTGCTCCCGAGGTAGAGATTCGTTATGTGGATCACGATGATTGGACTTTAGGAGTGATGGCTAATCGTGGCATTTGGGCTACAGCAGACTCCAGGGCGGCTGTTCCCGAACCATCACTACTTCTTCTTATGGCCGGAAGTGTTGCAGGGCTTGCGTGGGCTGCCTTTAAGGAGAGAAAAAAAGACAAAGCTCTTTGCTGAAACAGTACCGTTGGTTGCTTTAGGCCGGGTGGTTATCCCGGCCTTATAAAAGGTTAACGTACGTCAGTTAAAAGTAACAATTAACATTCTTAAAGGGAAAACTTATGGGCTCGATTCATATAGTTACCGAAATGTACACTTCTGAGCTGTTCAGATGGTTTCAAACTGAGTATGAGTTAGTGAGTTCTTTACCCTCCAGTGATTTCGATCTGTGTATAATCGATTGGCTAACCTTGCAACACGTCGCTACTCGTTTAAAAGAGATAAAGCAAAAAAGTAATGAGTTGTATAACCCGGTGCTTCTTATCAGTGAAAACGGGCAGGTTGATATGGCCAGAGAAAATTTTGGGGAGATTATTGATGAAATAGCTTTTGTTCCGCTTAACCCCTATGAGCTCAGACTTCGGATACAAAATCTTATGAGGGCACGGGAGTTTTCTCAAAAAGCAGAAAAGGCCGGTGAACGTGAGCTGCAACTTAAGCTGCAGGCACAGCGCCTGGACAATCTTTCTGAAAATGTTCCGGGGATGATCTATCAGTTTGCCGTTAAACATGATGGTACAAAGTTTTTTGAGTATATCAGTAATGGTATCAGGGATATATTTGAAATTGAGCCCCGGGAGGGACTTAATGATCCTATGCTTATAATAAATCCGGTACATCCCGAGGAGATCGATAAATTTATGGAAACACTAACGTATGCCATACAGAATAATGAGCCTTTTTTCTGGGAGGGGCGCTATATCATAAAGGGAAAGACAAAATGGCTGAGAAGTGCTTCCACACCACACGAAACGGATTACGGTCTAACCTGGGATGGTGTTTTGGTAGACATAACCGCGCTTAAGGAAGCCGAGGCGAGAATACGGGATTTGGCGAAATTTAATGAACAGATAATTGAAAGCACCCATGAGGGAATAGTTGTTTGTGATACCAATTTACATATCACCAAATGGAATCGTAGCATGGAAGAGATTAGTGGATTGGCACGGGAACAGGTTATCGGACGTCATCCTCAGGATGTGTTTCCATTTCTTGTCACAGAGGGTATGTTTCTGCAATTTGATCAGGCTCTTGAAGGAAAGCAGGTACAAACAAAAGATTACTGGTTTGTATTTGCCGACAGTGGTGCCAGAGGCTGGGCTGAAAACACCAATGTACCTCTTCGTGATGCAAAGGGAGAGGTAATCGGGGTGTTATGCGCGGTAAATGAAATAACTGAGCGAAAAAATTACGAACAGGAGCTTCAAAAGACGGTGGAAGCTCTTAAGAAGCGCAATGAAGAGTTACGGATGATCAATGCTGAACTGGATACCGCCTATGATCGGTTAAAAAATATTGACAGAGCTAAAACAGAGTTTGTCACCACCGCATCTCATGAGATTAGAACACCTCTGGCAAGTATTTTGGGCTTTGTACAGACGGTGCTTTCTCCGGACATCCAAATGCCGGATCAAAAACAGAAAGAATATCTTAAAATTGTTGAAGCCGAAACCATGCGTTTAAATCAGCTGGTTGATACGATGCTCAATATCTCTCGTTTGGATGCAGGAAAACAGCAGCTTCAGCTTAGCACTTTCACCCTTTCAGATCTTGTACATACAATAAAAAACACCATCTCTATTGAGAGCAAAAGGGCTATTACGATAAATGTTACCGAAAAAGAAAGAGGGCTGGTGCATGCTGATAAACAGCAGATAAGCCAGGTGATAAGAAATATCCTTAGCAACGCGATTCGTTATACCAGGCAGGGTGGTACAGTAGAAATTTTAATTGACAGACGTCCCGAGGAAGTACTGGTTGCTATAAAGGATCAGGGGCCTGGTATTCCACCTGACAAAATTGAAGCTGTCTTTGAAAAATTCTACCGAATCAAAGAGGATACCACAACTGCCGGCCGGGGCAGCGGGTTAGGACTATCGATCGCGCGTGAGATTATAATGGCTCATAATGGTAAAATCTGGGCAGAATCTAAAGTCGGTGAGGGAAGTACGTTTTTCTTTACATTACCGTCTGTTATAGAAATGGGGGGCTAAAAGGGCAAGCCCCCATATTCAATCCATCCACGCTTCTTCTTCATAGGGAGCATTGTTGTCCATGACCCTGTTCCGTGTGCCATTCATTCGATCGGATTTCCAGTTAACAGGATTATTAGTAATGTATTTACGTATACGATATAGTTCCTGTTCATCGCGGATAACGTGGTCATGGTACCTATAGTGTAAAAGTCGTTTATTAAACGGCGGGACCAGATTTAATTTTACGCCTTTTATATATCGGGTTGTGATGATGGATTTAAAGGCACCAACGATGTCACCCAACGTTTTTTTCATGATTTCGTCGTTCATACCGGGCCCACCCACAAGGGGTGGCCTTACACCATCCGCCCCGGCATGATGCGCCTCGGCACCATGTGGCCCGACACCATGCTCTCCGACACCATGCTCTCCGACACCATGCTCCCCGACACCATGCTCCCCGACACCATGCTCTCCGACACCATGCTCTCCGACACCATGCTCTCCGACACCATGCTCTCCGACACCATGCTCCCCGACACCATGCTCCCCGACACCATGCTCCCCGACACCATGCTCCCCGACACCATGCTCCCCGGCACTATGCTCCCCGGCACCATGCTCCCCGGCACTATGCTCCCCGGCACCATGCTCCCCGGCACCATGCTCCCCGGCACCATCCTCCCCGGCACCATCCTCCCCGGCACCATCCTCCCCGGCACCATCCTCCGCAGCACCATCCTCCGCAGCACCATCCTCCGCAGCACCATCCTCTGCAGCACCATCCTCTGCAGCACCATCCTCTGCAGCA